>NZ_JBMVFA010000001.1:384216-439241 GCF_049543595.1 Kitasatospora sp. NPDC094028
CGTAGGGGGCGCCGTGTATCTGGCCTTGGGCCTGCGGGTGGGGTTGGTGGTCCCCCGGTGGGCCCCCTTAGGGGGTGGGGGGTGCCGGGGGGGGGGGGGGGGTGGGGGGGGCGCGGGGGGGCACTGGTGGCGCCCCCGCGCGCTGTGTGCTTCGGGGCCGGGGTGGGACCCGGCCGCCGGGGCCGGCCGCTGGGGCCGGCCGTGGGCCGTTGCCGGGTCAGCCGTTGAAGGTGCCGGACTTCTCGACGGCCCACTTGCCGTCCTTGACGGTGTAGACCGTGAGCTGCTTGTTGGTGGTGTCGCCGAACTCGTCGAAGGAGACCTTGCCGGTGACGCCGTCGAAGCTGACCTTCTGGACGGCGTCGCGGACGGCGACGCGGGCGTCGGCGCCGGTGGGGAGCTTGCCCTTCTCCTTCACGACGTTCTTGACGGCCTCGATGATGGCCCAGGCGCTGTCGTAGGAGTAGCCGCCGTAGGTCTCGTAGGCGTCCTTGTAGTTGGCGGCCTTGTAGTCGGCGATGAACTGCTTGGCGGTGGGGAGGGATTCGACGGGCAGGCCGACCGCGGTGGCGAGGTCGCCGGTGCTCTTCGGGTTGAGCTTGATGAAGTCGCCGCTCTGGATGCCGTCGCCGCCCATCAGGGGGACGGTCACGCCGGCGTCCTTGAGCTGGAGGGAGAGCGGGCCTGCGGCGGGGTACTCGCCGCCGTAGTAGACGGCGTCGGCGCCGGAGCTCTTGACCTGGGTGACGATGGCGGCGAAGTCGCGGTCGTCGGGGTTGACGTGCTGCTCGCCGGCGATGGTGCCGCCGAGCTTGGTGAACTCGCCCTTGAAGGTGGCGGCGAGGCCGGCGCCGTAGGTCTTCTGGTCGTCGATGATGAAGACCTTGGTCTTCTTGGCGTCGTTGTAGAGGTACTGGGCGGCGAAGGGGCCCTGGACGGCGTCGGTGGTGGCGGTGCGGAAGTAGGACTTGAAGGGGCGCTTCTTCTCGCCGCTGGCCCACTTCTCGCCCTGGCTGAGGGCGACGCCGGTGTTGGCGGGGGAGATCTCGGCCAGGTTCTTGTCGTCGAAGATCTGCTGCATCGACTGGGCGACGCTGGAGTTGAGGGGGCCGACGACGCCGAGGACCTTGTCGTCCGAGGTGAGCTGGGTGGCGTTCTGCTGGCCGGGGGCGGGCTTGGCGGTGTCGTCGAGGGCCTTGATCTCGAACTTGACGCCCGGGACCTCGTTCGTGTCGTTGGCCTTCTTCACGGCGAGCTCGACGGAGTTGCGGATGCCGAGGCCGAGGGCGGAGAGATCGCCGGTCAGGGGGGCGTCGACGCCGATGACGACGGTGGTGGCGTTGTTGTCCTTGCCGCCGGCCGTGTCGCCGGACTTCTTCTCGCCGCGGGAGCCGCAGGCGGTCAGGCTGAGGGCGCCGATGACGGCAATGCTCACGACAACTGCTGAACGATGACGCACGAGGGTCCCCTTCGGTTCAGGAGGCGCCGCGCCGAGGAATGGCGGGTGCCGGGATGCGCGGAGGGCAGAGCCCAGATCGATTGGCGCGGTGACTGGCCGTGACTCTAGATGCCGCCAGGCGACTCGGGCAGTGCTGTGGGCAGGCTGTGATTCTCTTGTTATGAGCACACGGAGCATTTGTCTCAGCATGTGGTCGGGGTGGCTCGAACGACCCGGAATCGCTGGGTGTTTACCCGCTGGTAGGGGGATGTAAGGCCCAGAAATGGGGGTTGCAGCTGGCAGCGCCGATAATCGGACGCCCTCGTCCGGTGTGCTGCTTTCGGCCGTGCACGTCCGTATTCCGGACACCGGGGGTGCTGCGCGCGGGCTCCGGGGCGGCCGGAGCCTTGGGGACTGCGGGTTACTTGGAAGTCCTACTTGTTACACAGCGTCACATGCGCGGGATATGGGCCGGGCCCTCGGGGCATGCGGGGGCCGACCGGGGTCGGACATGCCGCCGCCCCCTCGTCCAGACCAACGCCTGCCCAAGGGGGCGGATGGTCAAACAAGGGGGCGGTCAAGGGAATTGACTGATATTCGGCTGAACTCGCTTCGGCCGGCGGGCCGTTGGCCGTTGGCAGTCGGCCGTTGTCGTCGGCCGGTGTCGTTCGCGCTCGGGCGCTGCTACAGGTCGCGCAGCATGCAGGTCAGCCGGCAGCTGGTGATCCGCTTGCCGGTGTCGTCGGTGATCGCGATCTCGTACGTGGCGGCCGTGCGGCCCTTGAACACCGCCGTCGCCACCCCGGTGACCAGCCCGGACGTCGCCGAGCGGTGGTGCGTCGCGTTCAGGTCCACGCCGACCGCGTACCGGCCCGGGCCGGCGTGCAGCATCGCCCCGATCGAGCCCAGGGTCTCCGCCAGCGCCGCCGAGGCGCCGCCGTGCAGCAGTCCGTACGGCTGCTGGTTGCCCTCCACCGGCATGGTGCCGACCACGCGGTCGCCGGACGCCTCGACGATCCGGATGCCCAGCTTCTCGCCGAGGGGGCCGCCGGAGAAGGTCCCCAGGTCCACGCCGAGCTTGGCGAAGTGGTCCAGCACCTCCTGCGGGACGTTCAGGACGGGGGTGCTGTCGGGCACGCCGCCGGGGGCGCTGCCGGGGGCCGCATCGGTCATCGGGGAACTCCTGCCGCTCGGGGTCACGTCGTCGTGTTCGCCTGTGATCGTACGACCGTCCTACTCGGCGGTAGTGCGCGCGGCCGGGGCTGGCGCGGCGCTCGGTGGCCCGCCGGACCGGCCCGGGGGCCCGGCGGGCGGGCGCGGCGCCCCTTTTGTCGGTGCCGGGCCCTAGGATCGGTGGCCGGAAGTGGAATCGGCAGGAACGGACGTTGACGTGGCTACGCAGAGTACGGACAAGGGCGCGGCGGGTGGCGGCGAGGCCGGCCGGCGGCCCCGGCTGATGCTGCTCGACGGGCACTCGATGGCCTACCGGGCCTTCTACGCCCTGCCCGTGGAGAACTTCAACACCTCCACCGGCCAGCCCACCAACGCGGTCTACGGCTTCGCCTCGATGCTGGCCAACACCGTACGGGACGAGCAGCCCACCCACCTCGCCGTCGCCTTCGACCTCTCCCGGCAGACCTTCCGCTCCGCCGAGTTCCCCGACTACAAGGCCAACCGGGCCAAGACCCCGGACGAGTTCCGCAGCCAGATCGGCCTGATCGGCGAACTCCTCGACGCCATGAACGTCCCCCGGATGACGGTCGAGGGCTTCGAGGCCGACGACATCATCGCCACCCTGGCCACCGCCGCCGAGGCGGCCGGCTTCGACGTCGACATCGTCACCGGCGACCGCGACTCGCTGCAGCTCGTCACCGAGCACGTCACCGTCCTCTACCCCACCAAGGGCGTCTCCGAGCTCACCCGCTACACCCCGGAGAAGGTCGCCGAGAAGTACGGCGTCACCCCGCGCCAGTACCCCGACCTGGCCGCGCTGCGCGGCGACCCGTCCGACAACCTGCCCGGCATCCCCGGCGTCGGCGAGAAGACCGCCGCCAAGTGGGTCAACCAGTTCGGCTCCTTCGACGAACTCGTCGCCCGCGCCGACGAGGTCAAGGGCAAGATCGGCGAGAAGCTGCGCGACAACCTCGACTCCGTCAAGCGCAACCGGATGCTCACCGAGCTCGTCCGCGACGTCGAACTCCCGCTCGGCGTCGACGACCTGGACCGCAAGCCGTTCGACAAGGGCGCGGTCGGCACGCTGATGGAGTCGCTGGAGTTCCGCAACGCCAACTTCCGCGACCGCGTCTTCGGCATCGACCCGTCGGCCGGCGAGGAGGAGGCTGCCGAGCTCGCCCCCGGCGTCGAGGTCGACGGCGAACTGCTCACCGACCCCGGCACGCTGGCCGCCTGGCTGCGCGAGCACGCCTCGGACGGCAAGACCGCGGTGGCGCTGGCCGCCGTCTACCAGTGGGCCCTCGGCGCCGGCGAGGTCACCGAAGTGGCCCTGGCCGCCGGGGAGTCCGCCGCCTGGTTCGACCCGGCCCTGCTCGCCGAGGAGGACGAGCGGGCCTTCGCCGCCTGGCTCGCCGACCCGGCCGCCCCCAAGGCCCTGCACATCGCCAAGCAGGTCATGCGCGCCTTCGCCGAACGCGGCTGGACCATCGAGGGCGTCGTCGCCGACACCGCCCTCGCCGCCTACCTGGAGAAGCCCGGCCGTCGCACCTTCACCCTCGAAGTCCTCGCCGAGGAGTACCTGGCCCGCTCCCTCACCCCGGCCCCCGCCGCCGAGAGCGGCCAACTCGCCTTCGACGCACCGGAAGAGGACGAGACCGCCGCCGCCCAGGCCCTCATGCTCCAGGCCCGCGCCGTCCTCGACCTCGCCGCGCTCTTCGACACCCGCCTCGCCGAGGTCGGCGCCGCCGGGCTGTTGCACGACATGGAACTGCCCATCGCCGCCCTGCTCGCCCGCATGGAGCGCTACGGCATCGCCGCCGACCGCGACTGGCTCACCCGGCTCGAAACGCAGTTCGCCGCCGAGATCCAGCGCTGTGTCGAAGAGGCCCACGCCGCCGCCGGCCACGAGTTCAACCTCGGCTCGCCCAAGCAGCTCCAGGAGATCCTCTTCGGCGAACTCGCCCTCCCCAAGACCAAGAAGATCAAGACCGGCTACACCACCGACGCCGACGCCCTCACCTGGCTCGCCACCCAGACCGACAACGAACTGCCGGTCATCCTGCTGCGCCACCGCGACCAGGCCAAGCTGCGCACCACCGTCGAGGGCCTGCTCAAGACCGTCTCGGCCAAGGGCCGCATCCACACCACCTTCAACCAGATGGTCGCCGCCACCGGCCGGCTCTCCTCGCAGGACCCGAACCTGCAGAACATCCCGGTGCGGACGGAGGAGGGCCGCGCCATCCGCCGGGCCTTCATCGTCGGCGAGGGCTACGAGTCGCTGCTCACCGCCGACTACTCCCAGATCGAACTGCGGATCATGGCCCACCTCTCCGAGGACGAGGCCCTGATCGAGGCCTTCGCCTCCGGCGAGGACCTGCACACCACCGTCGCCTCCCAGGTCTTCGAGGTGCCCGGCGCCGCCGTCGACGCCGAGATGCGCCGCAAGATCAAGGCCATGTCCTACGGCCTCGCGTACGGGCTGTCCGCCTACGGGCTCTCGCAGCAGCTCGGCATCAAGCCCGCCGAGGCGCAGGGCCTGATGGACACCTACTTCGAGCGCTTCGGCGGCGTCCGCGACTACCTGCACCGCGTCGTCGAGGAGGCCCGCGCCACCGGCTACACCGAGACCCTGCTCGGCCGCCGCCGCTACCTGCCCGACCTCAACAGCGACAACCGCCAGCGCCGCGAGATGGCCGAGCGGATGGCGCTCAACGCCCCCATCCAGGGCTCCGCCGCCGACATCGTCAAGATCGCCATGCTGCGGGTGGACGAGGCCCTGCGCGCCGCCGGCCTCACCTCCCGGATGCTGCTCCAGGTCCACGACGAAATCGTGCTCGAACTCGCCCCCGGCGAGCGCGAGCCCGTCGAGGCGATCGTCCGCGAGCAGATGGCGGGCGCCTACCCGCTGCGCGCCCCGCTCGACGTCTCGGTCGGCGTCGGCGCCGACTGGGAGGCCGCGGCGCACTGACGCGCCGCGTACGGCCGTTCGTCGGCTCCACCCCGCGCCGGCCGGCCCCCGACGAGCCCGGACGCCGCCTGCGTCCGGGCTTCGTCGTACGCCCGGCGGGGGTGCGGCTCAGTGCGGGAGGTGGCGGCGGCCGAGGGCGTGCAGGGCGTGCTCCAGGGCGTCGCGCTGGGGGGCGTCCAGGTCCGCGGTCAGTTCGGCGTCCAGGGCCTGGGCGGCGTCCGCGCAGCGGGAGAGCAGGGCGCGCCCGTCGGGGGTGAGGCTGAGGACCTGGCGGCGGCGGTCCTCCGTGTCCCGGACGCGTTCCACCGCCCCGAGTTCCTGCAGCTGGTCGGCGAGGGCGACGACCAGGCTCGGTGCCACCCCGAGCCGCTTCGCCAGCTCCTGCTGCGAGACCGCCGGCCCCGCGTCGAGCGCGGCCAGCAGGCCGGCGTGTTTGGGCTTGAGGCCCAGTGCCTCGACGCGCGCCGCGAAGCGGTCGGCGGCCACGGCGCCGAGCGTCCCCAGGTTGAACACGATCGTGGCCCGCAGCTCCGCTGCTCCCTTGACATCGCTCACGCGCAGAATGGTACCGTCTCATTATCGTTCACAGCTCGAATGATTCATGGGGGGATTCAATGAACGCCCTGATCGCCGTCAACGCCGCGGCAGCCCTCGTCAGCGCCGGATCGAGCGTCGCCGGGGTCCTGCGCCCCGGCCTCGCCCTGCCCGGGGGAGAACCCGTCACCACCGGGACCGATCTCTACGCCCGCGCCTACGCGGCCAGAGCCGTCCCGCTCGGGCTGGCCGTCGCACTCCTGGCCCTGACCGGCGCCGCCGACGCCGTCATGTGGCCGTTGCTCGCCGTCGCCGGACTGGCCCAGGCCGGCGACAGCGCGATCGGCGCCCGCTACCGCAACCGCGGCATGACCCTCGGCGCGGGCGCCTTCGCCGTCCTCCACCTCGTCTCCGCCTGCTGGACCGCCCGATGAACGCCGCGACGCTCACCGAGGCCACGCTCGCGCTCCTCCTCGAACTGGCCGTGTACGCCGCGGTCGGCCACTGGGGCTGGACCCGCGGCACCCGCCTGCCCCTGCGCCTCGCCCTGGCCCTCGGCGCGGTGGCCGTCCTGGCGGAGACCTGGGGCCTGTTCGGCGCACCGACCGCGACCTACCCGCTGCACGGCACGGCCCGCCTGCTGCTCGAACTCGGCTGGTACGGCACGGGAGCCCTGGCCCTGGTCACCGCCCGGAGGCGGCGCACCGCGCTCCGCCGGTGACCGCGGATCCGGGCGGGCGGTGCTCGACCGGGTGAAGTCGCCCGCGGTGCCGTACAGTTCCAAGACCTGGCGGCGAGGACGGCCGGGCGCGGTGGCTGCTGTCGTCCGCCCTGTTCGGGCGCCGTCTTCCGGGCGCGAACGAATGGGGAGTCCTGCTGTGACCAACGATGCCGTCGACCGGCTGCCGATGCGGCCCTTCCGGCTGATCGTGACGGGTGGTGGAACCGGCGGGCACACCTACCCGGCGCTCACCGCGGTCCGCACCGTACGGGCTCGACTCGCCGCGACCGGCCGGGCGTTGGACGTCCTGTGGGTCGGCACGGCGGACAGCCTGGAGTCCCGGGTCGCCGCGGGGGAGGGGATCGCGTTCGCGGCGGTCGCCACCGGCAAGATCCGCCGCCACCGGAACCCGCTCAAGATGATCTCCCCGGCGAACATCCGGGACATGGCGCGGGTGCCGCTCGGCATCCTGCAGGCCCGCCGGGTGGTCTCCCGGTTCCGCCCCGACGCGGTGCTGGCCACCGGCGGGTACGTCGCCGTACCGGTGGGCATCGCCGCCTCGCTGAAGCGCCGCCCGCTCGTCGTCCACGAGCAGACGGTGCGCCTGGGCCTGGCCAACCGGACCCTCGCCGGGCGGGCCGCGCGCATCGCGGTGTCCTCCGAGTCCACGCTGCCGCTGCTGCCCGAGTCGGCCCGCCCGATCGCCGTCGTCACCGGCAACCCGGTGCGGCCCGAGGTGCTGACGGGCGCCGCGGACAAGGCCGTCCACGCGCTCGGGCTGCACGGCTTCCGCCGCGACCTGCCGACCGTCTACGTCACCGGCGGCGCGCAGGGATCCGAGCAGATCAACGGCCTGGTCGCCGAGATCCTGCCGTGGCTGCTGACCGGAGCCAACGTCATCCACCAGTGCGGCCCGGCGAACGTCGACGCCCTGCGCGGCCACGCCGCCACCCTCCCGGCGGAGGCGGCGGCCCGCTACCACCTCACCGGCTTCGTCGGCCCCGAACTGCCCGACGTCCTCGCCCTCGCCGACGTGGTGATCTCCCGCAGCGGAGCCGGGACCATCGCCGAGCTGACCGCGCTCGGCAAGGCCGCCGTCCTGATCCCCCTCGCCTCCTCGGCCGGCAACGAGCAGGCCCACAACGCCCGCCACCTCCACGAGGCGGGCGCGGCGGTCGCCCTCCTCGGCGAGACGACCGGACACACCCTCGGCGCGGCCCTGGACCCGCTGCTCCGCGACCCCGCCCTGCGCGCCGACGTCGCCGCCCGCGCCCGCTCCTACGGCCGCCCGGACGCCGCCGAGCGGCTGGTCGACGTGCTCCTGGCCGCCGCGGTCGGCCACGGCTTCCAGGACTGACGCGGTGGTGGCCGCACGGGAAGTCGGCGGGGCCGACTTCCCGTGCCCGCCGGTGGCCCTCCCGGCCCCCGGCGGGCCGCCCTCGACGGAGCCCTGCACGCCGCGGGAGGCGATGAGGCGGACGGCTTCGTCGACCTGGTCCCGGTCGTAGCCGCGCCGGAGCAGGTCGAAGCGCGGGGCGGTGGGGCGCTGGTGCGGCGGCAGGGAGAAGTGGGCGTCCACCTGCGTGCGTTCGTAACCCCGCCGCACCAGGTCGAAGCGGTGCTGCGGTGCCTGCTCGGTGGCCGGCGGCGCAGGCGGCAGCGGCGGTACTTCCAGCAACACCCGGCCGTCATCCGCGAGAAGCACGTTGGAGGGCTTCACGTCCCGGTGGACGATCCCGGCCGGGCGGCCCGGGACGGAGGTGGCCCAGTCGGCGCGCAGGGAATTGGTCCGTCCGGTGGGTCAATTCCGCACTACGGTAGGCGCCATGACACCGAGATCCAGCTCGATCGACCAGCAGCCCGTGTCCCTGGCCGAGGCGCCGATGCGCCAGGCCCGCAACTCCGCCGCCTTCTGGGCCGCGACCGGCCGGAGCCGGGGACACGAGGTGATCCGGCGCCGCGGATTCGTCGCGGTCGACGGCGACGAGCGGGCAGGCGTACGGATCCTGATCCAGGAGCCCGACGTCGACCCGGGCGAACTGGCCGAACTGAGCGAACTGGTCCGCCGCGCCGCGGGCCCGGTGACCGCCGAGGACCCCTTCAGCGCGACTGACCTGGGCCACCTGGGCATGCGCAACTGGCAGATGCCGATCATGCTGCGCCTGCCCGGGCCGGTCGGCGAACCGGCGTTGGACGTGATCCGGGTGCGGCGGCCGGAGGACCTCCGGGCGGCCGAGCGGGTCGTGATCGACGGCTTCGAGCTGGACGCGTTCGAGCCCTACCGCCCCGGCGAGCTCTTCCCGCCCTCGCTGATCGAACAGCCGGGCGTGGACGTGTTCGTCGCCTCGATCGACGGCGCGGCCGCGGGGGCCTGCGTCAGCGTCGTGGCGGACGGCTTCGGCAGCCACTACTGGGTCGGCACCTCGCCCGCCTTCCGCTCGCGCGGCGCAGGCCGGGCCGTCATGCTCGGCGCCCTCGCCCACATGGCCGACCTGCCGGCCACCCTCACCTCGTCGAAGCTGGGCCGGCCGCTGTACGAGTCGCTGGGCTACACCGCCGCGTCGCCCTCGACCTGGTGGTCCGCCCCTCGGCCGGCAGCGTCGTAGCGAAGCCACCTGGCCTGAGCGCAGGAAGTCGGCGGGGCCGACTTCCTGCGCGTCACTGGTCGGCTCGGGTGGCGTTCTCCTCGGACGCCCGCTCGGCGGGGAGCTGCGGGTGTCCGAGGAGTCCCACGAGGTGGCGTGGTTCACCCCGGCCGAGACGGACGGGCTGCCGATGGTGTCGAACATCCGCAAGCGGCTGGCCGACTGGCGCTCCGGGGCGATCCCCGTGGTGCGCCAGCCGTCTTCGGCCGTGCCGGTGGATCGCCCCGGGTGCTGTCCTCGCCTGTCACTTGCGGGCGTTGGTGCGCTTGGTGGGTTCTGCCGTGGTCGGGTCTTCGGGCCAGGGGTGGCGGGGGTAGCGGCCCCTGAGGTCTGCGCGGACGGCTCGGTAGCCGTCGCGCCAGAAGCTCTCCAGGTCGCCGGTGACTGCTGCGGGGCGGCCGGCGGGGGAGAGCATGTGGATGGTCAGCGGGACGCGGCCGCCGGCCAGGGATGGGGTGGTGGTCCAGCCGAAGAGTTCTTGCAACTTGACGGCCAGCACCGGGCGTTCGGTGGTGTAGTCGATGCGGATCTTCGACCCGCTCGGCACGGTGATGCGTTCGGGGGCCAACTCGTCCAGGCGGCCTGCTTCTCCGGTTGCCCAGGGGAGGAGGCGCTGGAGGGCCGCCGTGGTGTCGATCCTGGCGAGGTCGGAGCGGCGGCGGGCGCGGGAGAGCTCTGGTTCCAGCCATTCGTCGGCACGTTCGAGCAACGCGGTGTCGGAGACGTCGGGCCAGGGGGTGCCGAGGGCGGTGTGGAGGAAGGCGAGGCGTTCGCGCAGGTTCGACGGGAACGTCAGCAGCGTGCTGACGCCCTCGCGGGTGAGACCTTCGAGGAGGGCGGTCCGTACGAGGGCGGCGTCCGGGCGGTTGAGGGGCTTCTCGGCGAGTTCGACGGCTCCGAGGGCTTCGACCTGACGGGCCGTGACCTCGCCGCGGCGGGTGTCCCAGTGGACTTCGGCGCGGCTGGTGAGCATCGCCGCGCCCGCGAGGCGCGCGGTGTCCTCGTCCAGCGCGGCGGCGTGCAGGACGCGCGCCGAGTGTGAGCCTGCCGGGCGGTCGGCGACCGCTACGGCGAGCCAGGGGGCGTTGCCGAGCCGGGTGTCCGGGGCGAGTTCGGCGGCCGTTCCCGAGGTCATCAGGTACGGGCTGCGCTCACCGGGGGCAAGCTTGTCCACCCGGGCGCGGGCGATGCGCTCCGGGAAGGCGAGGGCGACGACCAGCCCGACCGCGGCCGCATCGGGCAGCGCGCTGGCGCCTTCGTCGGAGGTGGCGCGCTGGAGGCGGCGAACTTCGTCGCGCCAGCGGCCGGCGTAGGGGTCGTGGGCCGAGCGGACCGTCCGCCACACCGCGCCGAGGTCGTCGCCCAGCGCGCGCGGCGGTTCCTCGGAGAGCAGCGCGACGACCTCGGCGGCCCGCCGGGCCCCCACGGCGGGAGCCCCGTCGAGCAGCGCCCGCCCCAATCGGGGGTGCAGCCCCGTACGGGCGAGGCGCGTGCCGCGCGGGGTGGCGCGCCCGTCCGCGTCCACCGCGCCGAGGGCCTGCAGCGTCTGCCGGGCGGCCGCCATCGCCCCGGCGGGCGGGGAGTCGGGCAGGGCGAGCCCGGTGGCGTCCGGGTCGCCCCAGCAGGCGGCCTGCAAAGCGAACGACGTCAGGTCCGCGAGCGCGATCTCCGGCGTCGGGAACCGGGCCGCCCGGGCGTCCTCGGCCTCGTGCCAGCAGCGGTACACGGTGCCGGGCGCCTCGCGCCCCGCCCGTCCGGCGCGCTGGCGGGCGGCGGCGAGGGAGGCGCGGACGGTGACGAGGGCGGAGAGCCCGCGCGCGTGGTCGGTGCGCGGTTCGCGGGCGAGTCCGGCGTCGACGACGACCCGGACGCCGGGGACGGTGAGGGAGGACTCGGCGACGGCGGTGGACAGCACGACCCGCCGCCCCTCGCCGGGCGACAGGGCGGCGTCCTGGACGGACTGCGGGGCGCGGCCGTGCAGTTGGAGGACGTCCACCGGCAGGCCGGCCAACTGCCCGGCCACCCGCGCGATTTCGCCGACGCCCGGCAGGAAGCAGAGCACGTCCCCGTCCCGTTCGCCCAGCGCCCGCCGCACGACCGCCGCGACGTGGTCGAGCAGCGCCGGATCGACCCGCGTCCCGTGCGCGGGCCGCACCGCGCGCGGCGGCGGCGCCCACACCGTCTCGACCGAGTGGGACACCCCGTGCGCCTCCACCACCGGTGCCCCGTCGAGGAGTTCGGCCCACGCGGCGGTGTCGGAGGTGGCCGAGGCGCAGACCAGGCGCAGTTCGGGGCGCAGCGCCGCCCGGACGTCCAGCAGGAAGGCCAGTGCGGTGTCGGCGTCGAGGTGCCGCTCGTGGCACTCGTCCAGGACGACCACGTCCACGCCCGCCAACTCCTGGTCGCGCTGCAGCCGTTGCAGCAGCACGCCGGTGGTGACCACCTCGACGACGGTCGACGGCCCGACCTTGCGGTCCCCGCGCACGGTGTAGCCGACCTCGCGGCCCACCGACGAGCCGAGCAGCCAGGCCATCCGCCGGGCCGCGGCCCTGACGGCGAGCCGGCGCGGCTCGGCGACGAGCACCCGCCGCGCGGGCCGGCCGTCGGCCAGCAGCCCGGCCAGCGCGAGCGGCACCAGCGTGGTCTTGCCGGTGCCCGGCGGCGCGGCGAGGACGGCGGCGCCGTGCCCGTCCAGCGCGTCGTGCAGGGCGGGCAGGGCGGTGCGGACGGGCAGCTCGCGCCACACCGGGTTCACGAACGCTCCGCCACGAAGATCGCGGTGCCGGGGATGTGCCGCCCGCGCAGGGGGGACCAGCCGCCCCACTCCTGCTCCAGGCCGGCCGGCCACTCGGGCTCGACCAGGTCGATGATCCGGAAGCCGGCGGCGACGAGTTCGCGGACCCGGTCGCCGAGGGTGCGGTGGTGCTCGACGTAGCTGGCGCGCCCCTGCTCGTCCTCCTCGACGTACGGGGTGCGGTCGAAGTAGGACGCCACCGCCGTCAGGCCCTCGACGCCGGGCTCGTCGGGGAAGGCCCAGCGGATCGGGTGGGTGACGGAGAAGACCCAGCGCCCGCCGGGCCGCAGCACCCGGTGCACCTCGCGCATCAGCCGCTCGGTGTCGGCGCTGAACGGGACGGCGCCGTACGCGGAGCAGGCGAGGTCGAAGGACCCGGGGGCGAAGGGCAGGACGGCGGCGTCGGCCTGGACGACGGCGACGGGCTCGGCGCCCCGGGCGTGGTCGATGCGCAGCGAGTGCTGGAGCTGGCGGTGCGAGATGTCGAGGGCGACGGGCCGGGCGCCCTGGGCGCGGAGCCAGCGGGAGCACTGGGCGGCGCCGGCGCCGATCTCCAGGACGTCCTTGCCCTCGACGGGGCCGAGCAGTCGGGCGTCGGCCTCGTCGAGGCCCTCGGGGCACCAGGTGAAGCGGTCGTCGCCGAGGAACTCGCCGTGCTCGTCCTGGTATTCGTCGGCGTTGCGGTCCCACCAGTGCCGGCTGGCGCGGCTGCTCTCACCGGCTCCGGCCTGGCGCCTTACCGCGTCGTCGCCGTCGTCGTCAAGATCGTGGAGCTCGGGCAGGGGCTCGGACTGGGGGGTGGTGGCCACGGTGATAATGCCCATCGCGTAGGGTGTCGACTGCGGAAGCGCCGCTGCCGCGACCCGGCCCGTGAGGGCCCGAGTCCTGGTGGTGGCATCCGGGGAAGGGTCCCTGCGGGGCGCCGCCGCGAGGCGCGCATCCGGAGGATATGGCCTGATCCGTACCGGGCTCCACCGTCTTGCCGACCTTGGCGTTGACCGTGCCCGGCCGTCCCCGTATGCTACAAGTTGCGCTGCGGGCCTGCGCGCCTCGGACGGAGCAGGTCGCGCTCGCATCTGTCGAAAGACCCCACGGTCGCAAGACGGACGCCGATTTCCCGTTGTCACGGGAATCCCGGTGCGCCGTGTTCTTGGCTGTCCGGCTTTTCGGTGGGAGCGATACGGGCCCTCCGCGTGGCATTACCTACGACTTTCATGTCCGTACCGGAGCCCTTTTCCTAATGACGAGCCCCACCGACTCCTCCCTCAGCACCACCCCGCAGGTCGCGGTCAACGACATCGGCGACGCGGAGGCCTTCCTCGCCGCCATCGACGAGACCATCAAGTACTTCAACGATGGCGACATCGTCGAGGGCGTCATCGTGAAGGTCGACCGTGACGAGGTTCTCCTCGACATCGGTTACAAGACCGAGGGCGTCATCCCGTCCCGCGAGCTCTCGATCAAGCACGACGTTGACCCGCACGAGGTCGTCGCCGTCGGTGACAACATCGAGGCCCTGGTTCTCCAGAAGGAGGACAAGGAGGGTCGTCTCATCCTGTCCAAGAAGCGCGCTCAGTACGAGCGTGCCTGGGGCACGATCGAGAAGATCAAGGAAGAGGACGGCATCGTCACCGGTACCGTCATCGAGGTCGTCAAGGGTGGTCTCATCCTCGACATCGGCCTCCGCGGCTTCCTCCCCGCCTCGCTGGTCGAGATGCGTCGCGTCCGCGACCTCCAGCCCTACGTGGGCAAGGAGCTCGAGGCCAAGATCATCGAGCTGGACAAGAACCGCAACAACGTGGTCCTGTCCCGCCGTGCCTGGCTGGAGCAGACCCAGAGCGAGGTCCGCCAGACCTTCCTCACCACCCTGCAGAAGGGCCAGGTGCGCTCCGGCGTCGTCTCCTCGATCGTCAACTTCGGTGCCTTCGTGGACCTGGGTGGCGTCGACGGCCTGGTGCACGTCTCCGAGCTGTCCTGGAAGCACATCGACCACCCGTCCGAGGTTGTCGAGGTCGGCCAGGAGGTCACCGTCGAGGTTCTCGACGTTGACATGGACCGCGAGCGCGTCTCCCTGTCGCTGAAGGCGACCCAGGAGGACCCGTGGCAGCAGTTCGCCCGTACCCACCAGATCGGCCAGGTCGTTCCGGGTAAGGTCACCAAGCTGGTTCCGTTCGGTGCGTTCGTCCGCGTGGACGAGGGCATCGAGGGTCTGGTCCACATCTCCGAGCTGGCCGAGCGCCACGTCGAGATCCCGGAGCAGGTCGTCCAGGTCGGCGACGAGATCTTCGTCAAGGTCATCGACATCGACCTGGAGCGTCGTCGCATCAGCCTGTCGCTCAAGCAGGCCAACGAGGCCCTGGGTGCCAACCCGGCCGAGGTCGAGTTCGACCCGACCCTGTACGGCATGGCCGCCTCGTACGACGACCAGGGCAACTACATCTACCCGGAGGGCTTCGACCCCGAGGCGAACGACTGGCTGCCCGGCTTCGAGAAGCAGCGTGAGGAGTGGGAGCGCCAGTACGCCGAGGCGCAGGCCCGCTTCGAGCAGCACCAGGCCCAGGTCATCAAGAGCCGCGAGGCCGACGCCCAGGCCGCCGAGGAGGGTGGCGACGCCGTCGCCGCCGCCGCGGGTGGCTCCTACTCGTCCAGCAGCGACGAGGGTGCCGGCGCCCTGGCCTCCGACGAGGCCCTGGCCGCCCTGCGCGAGAAGCTGGCCGGTGGCCAGAGCTGAGGCTCTCGCCCCCCGCTAGCTGACAGCTAGGGGAAGGGCCCCACCCGGATTCCGATCCGGGTGGGGCCCTTCTCGTTTTCCGTCTCCTCGTTTTCGTTTTCTCCGCTGATTTATTCGACGCCTGCTGATGTGTCGCCTACTGATGTGTCGCTTATGTGAAGGAAAGTGTGAGATGAGGCTCATCCGCCCGCTATAGGCCGGAGTTCGGGTTGCCCCTACATTGAGTGGAACTGCCCGAAAGGCTCCTCCATGCGCAACCCCTCCACCGCCCCCGTCGCCGTGGGCGGCCGGCTGGCCGCTCTGGGCCGGTTCTGCTTCCGCCACCGCCGCTGGGTGCTCGGCTTCTGGGCCGTCGTCCTGGTCGTCGGCGTGCTGATCGGCGGCCGGGTCTTCGAGGGCTCGGTGGCCGGCGCCTCCTCCGCCAGCGCCGAGGGCGACCGGGGCAGCGCGGTCGTCGCCGCGGCCGACCCGGCCAAGGGCACCGTGACCGCCGTGGTGGACGGCAAACCGGTGGACGACCCGGCGGTGCGCGCGGCCGTCGAGAAGGCCACCACCGAGATCGCCGCCCTGCCCGGCGTCTCCTCGGCCCTGGACGCCTACGGCCCCGGCTCCGGCCCGGCCGCGCTGCGCTCCGCGGACGGCACGGCGAGCCTGCTGACCGTACGGATGGCGGACGGCTCCACCGCCGCGCAGACCGACGCCGTCGCCCACCGGCTCGCGGCCCTGGACGGCGCGGGCGGCGCGCACGTCAAGGTCGGCGGGGACCTGGTGCTCCAGCAGGAGGTCAAGAAGCAGACCGAGCGGGACACCCGGGTCGGCGAGATGGTGACCCTGCCGCTCACCCTGGTCGTCATGGTGCTGGTCTTCGGCGGGCTGGCGGCCGCCTCGCTGCCGGTGATCGGCGCCGTCGCCTCGGTGGGCGGGGCCCTGCTCGCCATGTTCGGTTTCAGCCGGATCATGGACATCGACACCAGCGTGCTGCCGATCGCCACCGTGCTCGGGCTCGGGCTCTCGATCGACTACGCGCTGCTCATGGTGAATCGTTTCCGCGAGGAGCGCGGCCACGGCGCGGGCATCGCGGCCGCCGTCGAACGCACCGCGGCGACCGCCGGGCGCACCGTCGCCTTCTCCGGGCTGACCGTCGCCGTCGCGCTGTCCGGCCTGTTCGTGTTCACCAGCCCGGTGCTGGGCGCGGTGGCCGCCGCCGGGGTGAGCGTGGTGGTGATCGCGGTGGCCGCCGCGCTCACCCTGATCCCCGCGCTGCTCGGCTTCGCGGGCGCCCGGATCAAGGCCCCCGCCACGCCCGTCCCGGACGAGGGCTTCTTCAGCCGGACCGTCCGCAGGGTCCGCAAGCGGGCGGTTCCGGTCACGCTGGCCTCCGTCGCGCTGCTGATCGCGGCCGGGGCGCCGTTCTTCCACGCCGACATGCGCAGCTCCGGCGCCGCCGTGCTGCCCGCCTCCTCGGCCGGGCGGCAGGTCGCCGAGACGATCGACCACCGCTTCCCGCAGGCCGCGGCCGCGCCGATCACCGTGGTGGTCCAGGGCGGCGCCGAGGTGGCGCAGGCGTACGCGGACGACGTGGTCGCCAAGCTGCCCGGGGTCAGCGGGGTCCGGGCGGTGACCCCGGTCAGCGACACGGTGTCGACGGTGGACGTGCTGGTGCCCGGGGACCCGCAGGGCGGCGAGGCCAAGCAGGTGGTGCAGGAGCTGCGGGACCACCGCGGCGGGCTCACCACGTACGTGACGGGCGGCGCGGCCTCGGTGGTCGACTTCCAGGACGAGCTGATGTCGCGCGGCCCGTGGGCGCTGGGGCTGGTCGCGGCCGGGACGCTGGTGCTGCTGTTCCTGATGACCGGCTCGGTGGTGATGCCGGTCAAGGCGCTGCTGATGAACCTGCTGTCGCTCGGCGCCTCGCTGGGCGCGCTCACCCTGGTGTTCCAGGACGGCTGGTTCAGCGGGCTGCTCGGCTTCAGTCCGACCGGCGGGCTGGAGACCTTCATCCCGGTGCTGGTGTTCGCCTTCGCGTTCGGGCTGTCGATGGACTACGAGGTGTTCCTGCTCGCCCGGATCAAGGAACTGCACGCGCGCGGGCACAGCTGTCGGCGGGCGGTGGAGCTGGGCGTCCAGCGCAGCGGTCGGATCATCACCTCGGCGGCGCTGCTGATGGTGATCGTCTTCGCCGGGTTCGCCGCCGGGGACATGCTCATGGTCAAGCAGATGGGCATCGCGCTGGCCGTCGCCGTGGCGGTCGACGCCACCCTGGTGCGCTGCCTGCTGGTGCCGGCCGCGATGAGCCTGTTCGGCGAGTTCAACTGGTGGGCCCCGGCGCCGCTGCGGCGGCTGCACCGGCGCTTCGGGCTGAGCGAGCACGTCGAGCTGCCGCCCATCGAGCCGGCGGTGATCCCGGCGCAGCGGCTGGAACCGGTGGGCTCCGGCTCGGCGGTGTAGTTCCCCGGGGGAGTCAGCTCAGCCGGCGCAGCAGTTCGACGCTCGCCCGCAGCCGGGCCTGCTCCTCGGGGCTGAGGCGGGCCTCGATCGCGGTGGCGATCCGCCGCTCGCGCCGGGCGCGCTGGTCGAGGAGGGCGGCGCGGCCGGCCGCGGTGGCGGCGATCAGCTGCTTGCGGCCGTCGGTGGGGTGGGGCTGCTGGGTGACCAGTCCGGCCTCGGTCATCAGCGCGACGGTGCGGGCCATCGACTGGTGGCGCACCCGGCGCAGCTCGGCGAGTTCGGCGACGGTGCAGGAGCGCTCGTCGCGGACCAGCAGGCCGAGGACGGCGGCCTGGTTCTGCGGCAGCTCGTCGCCGTCGCGCAGCGAACGGACCAGGGTGCCGAGGGCGGCGCGCAGGTCGGCGGCGAGTTCCAGGGTGTGGGGGTGGGGGGCGCTCGGGTGGGGGGCTTCAGCGGACATGGCAGCAGTCTATCCGAAATTAATCCAGCAAAGCTGTACAGCCTTGCTGTATAGTTTCCGGCATGCGAATCACCAAGTTCGGACACGCCTGCGTCCGCGTCGAGCACACCGCCGTCACCGTCGTCGTCGACCCCGGGGCGTTCACCGACCCGGGCGCGCTCGCCGGCGCCGACGCCGTCCTGATCACCCACGAGCACATGGACCACTTCGAGGAGTCCCGGCTGCGCGCCGCGCTGGAGGCCGACCCGGCCCTGCGGGTGTGGACCAACGCCGCCGTCGCCGCTCAGCTGGACGGCGTCGCGCAGCGCGTCACCGTGGTCGGCGAGGGCGACGCCTTCGACCTCGGCGGGCCCGGCGGGCTCGGCGTCTCCGTGCACGGCGAGTGGCACGCGGTGATCCATCCGGACATCCCGCGGGTGCGCAACATCGGCTTCCTCTTCGACGGCCGGCTCTTCCACCCCGGCGACGCGTTCACCGTGCCGCCGCACGCCGTCGACACCCTGCTGCTGCCGATCGCGGCGCCGTGGAGCAAGGCCGCCGAGGTCGTCGACTACGTCCGGGAGGCGGGCCCGCGCCGGGCGGTGCCGGTGCACGAGGCGGTGCTCAGCCCGATCGGCTTCGCGGTGCAGACCCGGCTGGTCGGGCCGCAGGGGCCGGGGACCGGCGCGGAGCTGACGGTACTGGCGGAGGGGGAGAGCCTGGAGCTGGGCTGACGGCGGGATTCCTCCGCCGGTAGCCTGGCGCCATGCTGAAGATCGGACTGACGGGCGGCATCGGCGCGGGCAAGAGCGAGGTGTCCCGGCTGTTCGCCGCCCGGGGCGCGGTGATCGTCGACTCCGACGTGATCGCCCGCGAGGTGGTCGCCCCCGGGACGCACGGGCTCGCCGCCGTGACCGCCGAGTTCGGGCCGCAGGTGCTGCGGGCTGACGGCTCGCTGGACCGCCCCGCCCTCGGGGCGATCGTGTTCGCCGACCCGGAACGCCTCCGGGCGCTGAACGCGATCGTCCACCCGCTGGTGCGGGAGCGCTCCGCCGAACTGGAGGCCGCCGCCGCGCCGGACGCCGTCGTGGTCCACGACGTGCCGCTGCTCGCCGAGAACGGGCTCGCGCCGCTCTACGACCTCGTCGTGGTCGTCGACGCCGACGACCGGGTGCGGCTGGACCGGCTGGTGCGGCTGCGCGGCATGGCCGAGGAGGAGGCGCTGGCCCGGATGGCCGCGCAGGCCACCCGGACGGACCGGCTGGCGATCGCCGACCTGGTGATCGACAACAGCGGGCCGCTGGAGGCGCTGGCGCCACGGGTCGACGAGGTGTGGGCCGAGCTGGCGCGCCGCGCCGCGCGCTGAGGCTCAGGAAGCCGCGCCGAGCGGCAGGCGCGCCCGGACGGCGAAGCCGCCCTCCGGAGTCGGCCCGGCGTCCAGGGTGCCGCCGAGGTCGGCGGCGCGGGTGCGCATACCGTCCAGGCCGTGCCCGCCGGAGGGAAGGGCGGTGCGAAGCTCCGGGACCCTCCCGTCCTCGCCGGCCGGGGAGTTGACCACGGCCAGGCACAGCCCGTCCGGGTCGACCTCGACGGTGACGGCGACCTCGGCGGCCGGCGCGTGCTTGTGCGCGTTGGTCAGCGCCTCCTGCACGATCCGGTAGGCCGCGTACTGCACGGCGGGCGCCGGCTCCGGCCGCCCCCCGGCACCGGCCAGGGTCAGACCGACCGCCAGCCCGGCCTGCCGGGACTCCTCGACCAGCGCGGACAGCCCGCGCAGCGACGGCACCTGGTCGTCGGCCGGCGCCAGCACGCCCAGCAGGCCGCGCAGTTCGGTGAGCGCCTGCAAGCCGAGGGCGCGGATCAGCCCGAGCGTCTCCCCGACCGCCGCCGGATCCCCGGCCTGGGCGAACCGGGCGGCCCCGGCGTGCAGGGTGATCAGCGAGACCCGGTTGGACACCACGTCGTGCATCTCCCGGGCGAGCCGGGCCCGTTCGGCCGCCGCGGCCCGCTCCTCGGCGTGCCGCTGCGCCTCCAGCAGCAGCCGGTTGCGCTCGGCGAGGACGGCGACGGTGCGCACCCGCGCGTGGTTGGTCAGGCCGAGGGCGAGCGGGACGGCACCGAACACCAGCGGGTCCTCGACCACGTTGGCGACGCCGGAGAGGGTGGACAGGTCCTCGAAGTCGAACGGCAGCCACAGCCGCGACTCGGCGGCCGCCGTCAGCAGGAACAGCAGCGGGCCCGGGCCGCGCCGCGCCGCCAGCGTGTACAGGGCGACGGCGAGCGGCAGTTGACCGCTCGGCAGGGTGAGCACGACGACCGCCGCCGGCCAGCGCCGCCGGAACAGCAGGACCAGCGCGCCGAACGCCATCAGACCGGCGTTGACCCGCGGCGACCCGGTCGGCCCGACCTCCGGGTCGTGCACCGCGAGCGGCACCAGCACCAGCACCAGCGCGGCCGGCGCCAAAGCGGTGAGCGTGCGCGGCAGTTGGAACGACGCGACCGGGTCGTCGGCCGGAAGGGCGATGGGCAGGCGCATGCTGGGCATGCTGCCACAGCACGGCGGGCCGGGCGGGCGCGGCCGGTTGCGGGCCGGTGGACGGGCGGTGGCAGCGCGGTGGCGTGCGGGCCCCCAGGGCGCACCCCGGCGCGGACCGGGGGCGAGTGGCCGGGAAAAGGCTGGTCAACGGAGTTCGGAGAGGAGAGCATGACG
This sequence comes from Kitasatospora sp. NPDC094028, assembly GCF_049543595.1. Lineage (NCBI taxonomy): Bacteria > Bacillati > Actinomycetota > Actinomycetes > Kitasatosporales > Streptomycetaceae > Kitasatospora > Kitasatospora sp. NPDC094028. The sequence goes on from NZ_JBMVFA010000001.1 coordinate 404,818, forward strand.
GAATGAGTGATCGTTTCTCGGCCGAAGCCGAACGGCTGGCACAGTACGGAAAGGCCGAGCAGGAGCAGATCCTGGGCCCCGGCGACGACCTGTACGGCGTCGCCTACACCGGACTCAGCTGGCTGCCCAAGGAGATCCACTTCGGGATCCGGGCCGAGGGCGGCCGGCTCGTCGCCCACACCGGCCTGCGCGCGCTGCAGCTCACCGTGGGCGGCACCGACCTGGCCGCGATGGGCGTCGGCGGCGTCTGCGTCGCCGCCGACCAGCGCGGCGGCGGCCTCGCCCGGACCGTGGTCGGCGCCGCGCTCGACCACGCCCGCGAACTCGGCCACCGCTACGCCCTGCTGTTCTGCCGCCCGGAGAAGGCCGGGCTCTACCGCAAGCTCGGCTTCCGCGAGGTCGCCGAGGTCGTCACCGTCGAGCAGCCCGAGGGGCGGCTGGCGGAGATGCCGCTGCGCACCATGTGGGCGCCGCTGGTGGCGGGCGCCGCCTGGCCGGAGGGGCCGGTGCGGCTGCGGTCGCTGCCGATTTGACGCCCCCCGGCGCCACATCGGCAGGTCCCGGGGCCAGGCCCGGGTCGGGTCGGCGCGGTCCCGGGGCCGGCCGGGACGGCCCGGGGTCAGGCCGGGAGGGACTGTTCGGTGGCCGCGGCCGCGGCCGCGGGCCGGGCCCCGTCCGCGTGGCGGACCGCGGCGGAGGCCAGCGCGCGGATCATGGCGTGCGCCCGGGTGCCGTCGCCGGCCAGCTCCGGCTGGAACAGCGAGGCCAGGAAGAACGGGTGCTCCGGCAGCTCCAGGAGGCGGGCCTGGCCCGCCTCGTCCGTGCCGCTGAAGCGCAGGCCGTGTGCGGTGAGCCGCTCCTGGTAGTCGGCGTTCAGCCCGTACGCGCACAGGTAGCGCTCGACGGTGCGGGTGGTGCCGAGGACGCGCTCGGCGAGCGTGCCGGGGGTGATCTCGACCGCGCACTCGTGGCCGACCAGCGAGCAGGCGAGCGGTGCGATCACCTGCTCGGGCCGGTCCGGGTCCTCCTCGGCGTGGACGGCGTCGGTGAGGCCGCAGACGTTGCGGGCGAACTCCAGCACCGCGTGCTGGAACCCCGCGCAGGTGCCCAGGAACGGGATGCCGTGCTCGCGGGCCGTCCGGACGGCGGCCAGCGCGCCCGCCTCGCTGCGGTACGGGCTGCCGGGCAGCAGCCAGATCGCGTCGAAGCCGTGGAGCGCGCCCGGCCCGCCGGCGTCCTCGGTGGGGATCCAGTAGGCGTCCAGGACGAGCCGGTCCCGCTCGGCGAGGGCGTCGAGCAGACCGGGGATGCGGGTGTGCGAGCGGACAGCGGGGGAGCGGTCGCCGACGAGGGCGACCCGCGGGGTCAGGGAGGTCATGGGGCTATCCTGACCCCGCATCGTGGATCAGATCCAACGATGATTTCTGAATCCCCGATCAGATCGGTTGATGACCGCCGTGGACCCGCAGCAGCTGCGCACCTTCGTCACCGTCGCCCGCCTCGGCTCCTTCTCCGAAGCCGCCCGGGAACTCGGCTACACCCAGTCCGCCGTCTCCCAGCAGATCGCCGCCCTGGAAGCCGACCTCGGGACCGCCCTGCTCGTCCGCCGCCCGGTCGGCCCGACCGCCGCCGGACAGCGGCTGCTCGAACACGCCGCACCGCTGCTCGTCCGGCTCGCGGCGGCGCGCGCCGACGTCGCACGCCTGGCCGGCGCCGCGAGCGCCCGGCTGGTGCTCGGCGCGACCCCACTGGCGATCGGGGCGCGGCTGGGGCGCGTACTCGGCGAAGTGCGCCGGGAGTACCCGGGGACCGAGGTCGAGGTCCGGGTCCTCGGCCACGACGCGCTGCCCGCCCAGGTCGCCACCGGCGACCTCGACCTCGCCCTCGTCGACGGCCTCGCCGCCCCCAGCGACCCGCTGCCGCTGCCCGAAGTCGGCCCGCTCACCACCCTCGCCGTCGACGAACGCCCCGTCGCCGTCGCCCTCCCCACCGGCCACCCCCTCGCCGGCCGCACCGGCCTCGCCCTCGCCGACCTCTCCGCCGCCCGCTGGCTCGACGCCCCCGACCTCGCCCCCGGCGCCGCCCGGCTGCGCGCCGCCACCGGCGTCGACGGCTTCCGCCCCGCCGCCCACTACCACGGCACCGACCTGCACGGGCTGCTCGCGCTGATCGCCACCGGGCACGGGCTGGCGCTGCTGCCCGAGCCGGCGCCCGCGGACGCGGACGGCGGCGTCGCGTACGTGCCGGTCGCGGCGCCGCGGCTGGTGCACCGGACGGAACTGCTGCACGGCAGCCTGCCGGAAGGGCCGGCGGGGCTGCTGGCGCGACTGCTGCAGGCGTAGGGCCGGGGCGGCCCCGGCCCTGCCCCTGCCTCGCGCCCCGGTCCTGCCCCTGCCTCGGGCCCGGTCCCGGCCGCGGCCCGGCTCAGGCGGTGGCCCGGTTCAGGCGGTGGCCGGCCGCCGCCCGGCCGAGGACAGGAACGCCGCCACGGTGCCGGTGAACGCCCGCGGGTCGTCCAGCCACGGGTAGTGCCCCGCGCCCGGCTGCACCGCCAGGGTCACGTCCGGGAACAGTGCCGCCGCCTCGGTGGCCGACGCCGCGGTGGGCCACAGGTCCACCCCGCCCGCGAGCAGCAGCACCGGGCAGGGCAGCGCGCCCAGGCGGCGGCGCAGCCCCTCGGTGTCGGGGTCGTAGCCGGCGTAGTAGTGCTCGCTGACCGGGAGCGAGCGCTGCGCCGGGTCGGCGGCGGCGTGCGCGCGGGCGGCGTCGTCCCAGCGGCCGTACATCAGCGGCTCGAAGGCGAACCGGTACGGCGCGGCCTCGGCGAAGGTCCGGGCGGACTGCATGCCCTCCCAGCCGGCGACGGCCCCGGCGTGCCAGGGCTCGGCGGCGCGGGAGGCGATCACCTCCCGCACCCCGAGGTCGGAGGGCAGGCCGACCCCGGCGAACGAGGGGGTGACCAGTGCCAGGCTGGCCAGGCGCTCGGGGTGGGCGGCGGCGTAGAGCATGGCCAGGCTGCCGCCGGCGGAGTGGCCGAGCAGGTCGATCCGCTCCAGGCCGAGGTGGCGGCGCAGCGCCTCGACGTCGGCGACCAGCCGGTCGACCCGGCAGGAGGCCAGGTCGGCGGGCATCGCGGAGGCGCCGGTGCCGCGGGTGTCGGGCAGGACCAGGGGGCGGTGGGCGTTCAGGCCGCCGAGGTCGCCGAGGTACTCGGCGGCGCGGCCGGGGCCGCCGGGCAGGCAGATCAGCGGCGGGCCGTCGCCGTCGCCCAGGGTGCGGAAGGCCAGTCGGGTGCCGTCGTACGAGGTGAAGGACTCCATGGCGGACAGCCTGCGGGGGCGCGGCCGGGCCCGGCTATCGTTCAGCCACGGCTAAACGATCGAGGGGGTGCGGCGGGGTGGCGGTGGAGATCCGGCTGTCGGCGGCGGAGGTGGCCAGGGTGCGGTTCGCGGTGTCGCCGCTGGCCGAGACGGTGCTCGGGGTGCGGGCGGCGCTCGGCGTCGGCGGGCACGACGTGCACCGGCCGTGGGTGCGCGCGGCCCGGCCGGTGCTCGCCGGGGAGGCGGAACTGCCGCTGCTGCGCGCCCTGGTGGAGGGCTGCCTGCCGTCCTTCCTGTTCCCGGTGCCGGACCGGCGGCTGCCCTCCTTCGGCGAGGAGCTGGCCGGCCTGCGCGCGAGCGACCCCGGGTACGTCGCGGCCGAGTGCGCCGCCGCGCTGGGCGCCCGGGCGCGTGAACTGCCGCCGCCGGAGGCCCTGTTGGCGAGGGTCGCGGACGCACTGGAGCGCTGCCACGGCGAACTGGTGGCCCCGCACTGGGCGCGGATGCGGGCGGTGCTGGAGGCCGACCTGGGCCGGCGGGCGGTCGCCCTGGTCGACGGCGGCGTGGAGGGCCTGTTCGCCCACCTGCACGCCGATGTGGTCTGGCGCGAAGGGGAGTTGCTGGTGCACGGCCGCCGCCGGACCGACGCGGTGTGGACCGTCGAGGCGGGCGGGCACGGCCTGGTGCTGCTGCCCTCCGTCTTCGGCTGGCCGGACGTCGTCGTCGACTACTCCCCGCGCGCCGCCGCCTCGATCCGCTACCCGGCCGCCGGCGTCGGGCTGCTGTGGGAGCAGCCCCGGGCCTCCTGCGCCGGTCTCGCCGCCGTCCTCGGGCGCACCCGCGCCGCCCTGCTCGCCCTGCTCGGCGAGCCGCTGAGCACACCCCAGCTCGCCGACCGGCTCGGGGTCACCCCCGGCGCCGTCTCCCAGCACCTCGGCGCCCTGCGCGGCGCGGGCCTGGTCACCACCCGCCGCAGCGGCCGCACCGCCCTGCACCTGCGCACCCGCACGGGCGCGGCCCTCGCGGGGGGCGCGGAGGTGTGAGGGACGGCGTGCGGCCGCGGATGTGGAGGGGAAGTCACGAGTCGTTCACGTCCTGGGGCTGACGGTCGGGACGGGGCCGCTGCTGTCATGGGCACAGTCGCCCGGCAACAGGCCGGGCCGGCCCCAGGAGAGCGCCCCATGATGATCCGTCAGCGTCTCACCGTCGTCGCCGCGGCGACCGCCCTCGGCCTCGCCGTCGCCGGGCTCGCCGGCGGGACGGCGCAGGCCGCCACCGCCAAGCGCAAGCCGCCGGTCAAGACCGGCACGGCCGCGAGCTGCTCGCGCGCGCGGCTGCCGCTGCCCGACCCGACCTGCACCCCGGGCGCGTACAACCCGGCCGTCACCCAGGCCACCATCGGCCAGACCATCTGCGTCTCCGGCTGGACGGCCACCGTCCGCCCGCCGGCCAGCTACACCAACGCGCTGAAGACGCAGCAGATCGCGCAGTACGGCTACTCCGACACCAACCCGGCCGACTACGAGGAGGACCACCTGGTGCCGCTGGAGCTGGGCGGCGCGCCGCGCGACCCGCACAACCTGTGGCCCGAGCCGCGCTACGGCAACCAGCCGGCGCAGAGCAAGGACCAGGTCGAGAACAAGCTCAAGACCGCGGTGTGCGGGGGCAGAGTGAGCCTCGCGGCCGCGCGCGGCGCGATCGCGAGCGACTGGACGACGGCGCTCAGCCGGCTGGGCCTGTGAGGCCCTGACGGCGGCCTGGCGGCGGCCCGATGACGGCCCTCTGACGGCCCGAACGTGAAGCCGGTCGGTCCGTCCGGTCCCCTGTGCCGGACGGGCCGACCGGCCGTCTGTGGGTGGTGCGTCGTGCGAGTGCGGCGTCAGCAGCCGGGCAGGGCCTCGCAGAGCGGGGCCGTCATGCCGGTGCCGACGTACTTGTCCTCGGGCGCCTTCCAGGCGTCCTTCGGCTGGGCGCCGGCCTTCGCCGTGGCGAAGACCGCCAGTTCGCTCACCGAGCCGCCGGCGGCGACCGCGTACTCGTGCAGCGTGACGGTGCTGCCGCCCGGCTGCGGGACGGTGACGGTGGCCGCGAAGTACGGCGCGTCGTCGGCGCTGGCGACCTTGACGGTCGCGCCCGGCACCGACTGCGCGCAGTTCTTCACCGCCTCGACCAGGTGCGCGTAGGCGAGGTTGGTGGCCTGCTTGGCCCCGCTGCTGGGGCGCGGGTCACCGTGGTACACGAGGGTCTGCTGGGCCGTCCAGTGCTCGGCGCCGCCCTCGTTGAGCGCGGCCCGCGCGGCGGCCTTGCCGGTGTACAGCCACGCGTCGTCCTTGGCGACGGGCGTGCGGCACAGCTCCATGCCCTTGAAGGTCGCCGCGTCACCGGTGACCGGCTTGGCGACGGGCGCCAGCGCGGCCCAGTGGTACGTCTCGTCCATCGGGACGCTGCGCGAGCTCATCCAGGCCGCGGCCGGGATGCTGCCCTTGGCACCGCCGCCGGCCCCTCCGGTGGCGCCGGGTGCGGCCGTGGCGGCCACCACGGCCGGGACGGTCGCGGTCGGCGCGGCGCTCTTGCCCGCGTCCTGCCCGCCCTTGTCGTCGTTCGGGCCGCAGGCGCTCAGCGCGCCCAGGCAGAGCAGGGCGGCGGCCGTGGTGACGGCGAGCTGACGGTTTCTCAAGTGTCCGTTGCGGGCACCCGGCATGGCTGTTCCTTCCCCCGTGGTGTGCCGCCGTCCGACCGCCCGGGCGCCCCGGCGCGGGGCTGGCCTGGGACGACGGCCGTCTCGACAGCGGTGGAAACCTATGACACCGGACGGCCGGGAGCAAAGCCGAATTCCGCCGGAGGGTTCGATTCGGGCCCGCAGTTGCAGCGGGTTGGTGGGGAAGGTGTGTGCGATTCGCCGCGTGGTGTGGCGGACCGGCGGTCTACCGGATGGGGCGGATCGCCGTTACCGGCGCGGGGGTTGGCGGCCGTTCGTGGTCGGCGGCGTGGGGCGCGCGGGGGCCCTGGGCCCGGATACAGTGGGTGGGGCCAAGGATCTCCCAAAGGGCTTGCGTGTCGGGTGATTACGGGCGGGTGCCCGGGACGCCGAGCTGCTGCGCGAGCCAGGGCAGGGCCTGCTCGAAGCTCGCCGCGCCGGTCTGCCAGGTGTGCTTGCCGGAGCCGACCGCGGTGGTGGTGCGGATGCCGTCCTTCTTCGCGGCGGCGTCGAGGAGCTTCGCCGACTCGATCTGGCCGTGTTCCTCGTCACCCTGGGCGAAGTAGCCCGAGACGCCCTGGTACTTGGCGTGGTGGGCGAGGACGGTCAGCGGGTCGTGGGCGGCCCAGGCATCGGCGTTGCCGCCGTACAACTCCTGGACGGTGTGCTCCTTGTCGCCGATGTACGGGCCCTTGTCGCCGGAGAAGTCGCCGAAGTGGGTGAAGACGTCGGGGTGTTCGACGGTCAGGTCGACGGCGCAGGTGCCGCCCATCGACCAGCCGGCCACGCCCCACTTGTGCGGGTCGGTGGCCGCGTTGAAGGTCTTCTTGACGAACGGCGGGACGTCCTTGACCAGGTGGCTCTCGGAGTTGCCGTGCGGGCCGTCCACGCACTCGGTGTCCACCCGGAAGCCGCCGGTGGCGTCGACGAAGACGAGGATCGGGGCGAAGCCGTTGTGCTTGGCGGCGAACTCGTCGGCGGTCTTGACCGCGTTGCCGGAGCGGATCCAGTTGTCGGGGGCCGCGAACTCGCCGCCGATCATCTCCAGGACGGGCAGCTTGGGGCGGGTCAGGCTGCGGAACCAGGCCGGCGGGAGGTAGACCAGCTCCTGGCGGTGGGCGAAGCCGCTGGCGGTGTCGGGGATGTCGACCTGGACGATGCGGCCGGTCTTGGTCTTGCCGTGGATCGAGGCGATCTGGGCGAGGGTGAGCTGGTCGGGCAGGGGCTGGCCGGTCAGCTCGCCGACCGCGTCGTCCAGGGTCGGGTAGTAGCCGGTGGCGATGTTGACGCTGTTGGCGGCGCAGAACAGCGCGAGGAGCACGGCGGGCGGGGCGAGGACGCGGCGCCACCAGCGGGCGCCGCGCCACCCGAAGCCGAGGACGGTGAGGGCGGAGAGGGCGACGCCGCTCCAGAGCCAGACACCGAACGGGAGTGGATCGGTGATCCCGGCGAAGGAGAGGACACAGACGGCGATGATCGCGGTCAGTGCGATGGCCGTCCCGAGCGCGATCGGCCCCCACTTGGTGAGCCACGCCCGGTCCCGGCGGCTGGCGGAGGCCACGAGCAGGGCGACGGCCAGGAGTTGGACCGTCCACGGGAACCAGCCGTCGAGCAGCGAGACGTTCATGGGGCGGAGGCTAGGGGCGGCGGATGAGAGGGGGGTGAGAGTCTGAGTGGTGGCTGGATGAGAGCTGGATAAGTCCTGGGAGGGGAGAAAGCGGAGGAGGGCGGCCCCGCACACCACGCCGGGCCGCCCAGAGCGCTGGCCTATCGAACGATCGGGAACTCGCCCGCCTGCACGCCGGCCACGAATGCCTGCCATCCGTCTGCGGTGAAGGTGAGCGCGGGCCCGTTCGGGTCCTTGCTGTCCCGGACGGCGATTGCGCTATCCAGCTGGCCGAACTCGACGCAGTTGTCATTCGGGTTGCTGGCGCTGGACTTCCGCCAGGTGACGGGGAGCGCCGAGGCGACCTCGACGCAGTTGCCGCCCTCGCTGCCGCTGTAGCTGCTCTTGCGCCAGTTCGCGTCAGTTGGCATGTGGACGCCCTCCTGCGGCTGCCGTGTGGGAGGCGGGCGGCCTCGCATGGCGCGCGAGGCCGCCCGCTGGAGCTTGGCTTGCTAGGCGGTAAGGAACTCGTCCGCCTTGAGTTCGGTGACGAACGCCTGCCATGCCTCGGAGCTGAAGCTCAGGGCCGGCCCGTGTGGGTCCTTGCTGTCTCTGACCGCGACGGTGGCCGGGATGTCAGCAGAGACTTCGATGCAGTCGCCGCCCGATGCGTTGCTGTGGCTGCTCTTCCGCCAGGTGATGGGGAGCTCTGAGGCGACTTCGACGCAGTTGCCGCCCTCGCTGCCGCTGTAGCTGCTTTTGCGCCAGTTCAGGTCAGCTGACATGTGGATGACCTCCTACGGCTGCCAGTTGAGCGTGGGCTGCCCACGCGGCGCGGGCAGCCCACGGTACCGGGTCAGTGGGCGGCCGGGAACTCGCCAGCTCGGATAGCGGCCATGAACGCCTGCCAGGCCTCGCGAGTGAAGTCGAGAACCGGGCCGCGCGGGTCCTTGCTGTCTCGAACCGGAACGATGCCTTGGGAATGGGCGGCAACTTCAACGCAGTCGCCGTCGCCATTGCTGTAGGTGCTCTTGCGCCAAGTGGCTTCGTGGGATCGATCTCTCATATGCCGTACTCCTCTGCGACGTTCTTCAACCAGGAGATGGCCTGAGCCGCCTGTCCCGCGCCGCGCAGCCGAGCGACAGGTGAGCGCGGGGAGTGTGAATGCGGACGAGCGGCCCCGCGTGGTACGCGGGGCCGCCTGGACAGCTGGTTCAGAGGTTGATCGGGAAGTCGCCGGCCCGGATGGCGGAGACGAAGGACTGCCAGGCCTCGGGTGTGAACCCGAGGGCGGGCCCGTGGGGGTCCTTGCTGTCCCGGACCGGGATGATGCCGGTGATGCCGTTGGCCATCTCGATGCAGTCGTCATTCGGGTTGCTGGCGGTTGCCTTCTTCCACTGCACGGGGAGTGCGGAGGCGACAGGGAAGTGGGTCACTTGAACGTGTCTCTCTTCTGTGTGATGAGGTTGCGCGACTCGTCGAGGGACAGGGCCGTTGCCATGATTTCGTCGAACGCCGCTCGGTAGATGTCGACTTGGTCTGGGTCCTCGACCCAGTCACTGCTGAGCATCCCGCTGAGCAGCACCAGGTCGAGATCGCGTTGCCGAAACTCCAAGAGTGCAAAGGGCCCTGTCATTCCAGGGTGCGGCGGAGCCATGGCCGGCATGATCTGGATCCTGATATTGGGGAGCTGGCTGAACTGCAGCAGCTTGTCCAACTGATCGGTCATCACGCCCGGAGCGGCACTCATGCTGAGGGCTGCCTCGTGGATCACGGCCCATAGCTTGAGCGGGTTTTCGGATCGGGTCAGCACGGATTGCCTGTTGATCCGGACCTCGACACGTTCTTCGACGCTCGGTTTGTTGATCACGCCGCTGGAGATGATCGCGTGGGCGTACTGCCGGGTTTGCAGTAGACCGGGGATGTAGGCGGACTGATACGACTTGTTGGCTATGGCTGTTTCTTCGAGGCGGATCAGATCCGTGTAGAGCGGATTCAACTGCTCGTAGCCCGCCATCCAGCCGGGACGACGCTTGTCCCGCAGGATCTCGACGAGAACCTCCTTGAGCTCCGCGTCGCACCCGTAGAAGTCGAGCAGCGCGCGGACAACGTCGGGCTTCAGCTGGACGCGGGCGTTCTCGTACCGGCTCAGCTTCACCAGGTTAATGCCCTCGACCTGGGCGACCACCTCTTCGGCTGACAGGTTCTTCAACTCGCGTAGCCGCTTCAGCTCAGCAGCGATGCGTCGGTACCGCACGGCTGGCACTGCGACTGCCATCTACGTAGACCTCCAGAGCGTTTGGGGACCAGTGTGCATGCGAGGAGTGACGGTTCGCCACCACCGGCAGGCGCGCAGGGCATGCACCTTGCCATCGGATCTGAAAGTTTTCATATTTCGAGGACTTGCCTTGCGATCAATGACGCGAGTGCTCCATGCTGTGAGTAACGAAGCGTTGTCTATCCGTGACATGCGTGGCGTATGGCTGTGCCGCGCTCTCATGGCGCTTCGTGCTGGATGTGCACGGGCCGCCGCGCCGGCCGATCGACCTCTCCATTCATGTGCCTGGAAGGTGACTTCGCCATGTCCCGAAACTCCTCGACCATCTGGCTGCCGCGCAGCCGCCGCTCGCCCGGCGAGGCCCGCCGCCGCCTCTCCTCCCTCCTCGCCCTCACCCCCGGCGGGGTGCGCTTCCTCGACTCCGGCCTCCTGGCCGTCTCCGAGCTGGTCACCAACGCCGTCCAGTACGGCACGCCCGCCGGCCACCTCATCTACCTCGCCCTCAACGTCGACCCCACCCGCCTCCGCATCGAGGTGCACGACGCCCTCCGCGACCGCGAGCCCATCCTCTCCGCGCCCGGCCTCGACGACGAGGCCGGGCGTGGCCTGCACCTCGTCAAGTCGCTCTCCACCCGCTGGGGTTGCTGCCCGCGCAACCCCATCGGCAAGATCGTCTGGTGCGAGGTGGACGCGTGAGGGCCGACCACGACGTCCTCGTCGAGGTCCCCGGCGTTCGCCCGCCCGCCGTCCGCCCGCTCTCCCACTCCGCCCTCACGGCCGTTTGGGACTCGATCTGCTTCCTCCCGACGACCAGATGGCAGCACTACTGCCTGGAGCGCGCCCTCACCGGCCCGTGCGCCGAGCGCGACGTGATCCGTTACCTCGCCGAACACCCCACCCTCGTCCTCCCGTTCGGCGAGTACGAGCTGCGCATCCGCTGGGCGAACCCCGAGGAGGGTGATCCCGCGTGATCGACCGCACCCGGGACTGGTGGTTCCGCCGCTTCTCCCGCACCCGCGTCGCCCGGCTCCTGCGGGCGGAACGACGCCGCCTTGAAGCGGAGTTGGCGTGCTGGCTCCCCGAGGCGTCGGCCACCGTCCGCCGCCGCGTGCTCGCCGCGATCGCGAACGACGGGGCGGGCTGAGAGGTGCGCTCTTAAATTCCGGTTGGCCGACCGCTCCGGACCTGCGACGATGCCCCTCTTTCCCAGCGGAGGGCATGTGTTCGTCTTCGTCTGCGCGGGCTGCGGCGCCGAGCTGACCAATCGGCTGTCCCAGGTGGCTCTGCCGGTCCACGCCCACCAGAAGTACGGCAACGGGATCCAGCTCCCCGTGCTCATGGAATCCGGCACGTTCGCCGTGGATTCGGAGTCCGGGCCCGGCGCGATCGTCATCGCGCCGGGCGATGCCTGCGGCACTGTGCTGGTCCTGGAGAAGGCCGGTGGCTATTGCTGCGGCATCGACGCGATCGACGGCCCCAACATGGCCTGCGAGGCGTGCGGCCTGATGGTGGCGAGCCGCATCGACGACTGCTCGTTCTGGCAGGCGGTCTGGCTCGAACCGGACGTCGTGCGCCGCGTCCCCGTCGACGGAACCGGCACCGAACCCCCGCTCTCCTGGGCGGAGTTGATGGCCGACTGCAAGGGTGGCGCGCCCCCGTTCGAGCCGATCGCCGCTTGGGGGTCGCGCGTCGGGTTGAACTACCGGTGGTCCTGGAGCCCGCGGTGGGAGGCCGCGGCAGGACGCGCGCTCGCCCATCTGCTGGCCGCCTCGGAACGGCGGCCGGTGGCGGTCCCGGGCGGGCTGGCCACCGAGGTGTTCCAGCGCACCCTCGACGCCCTCCTGCCCCCGGGGCCATCCGCGCGGCACGCCGTCCTGGCCGGCCCGGGCCTGCCGGCCACCGACGCCGACCTGCTTCTCGTGCCGACCCACCCACAGACGGGGGAGACGTGGTCCCCGCTCGACGGTGCCGCCCCGGCGTACCTGGTGCCGCTGCCCTTCGAGGTGTGGCTGTGGCTGGCCTTCCCGCGGCCGCACCTGACCGTCCCCGCGTCGGGTGGCATGCCGGACGGCGTCCTGCGCGACGACCCGCCCGCGCCGCACGCCCCGTACCGGTTCCGGATCGACCCGGGTGTGTTCCGGAGCACGCTGGTGAGGCTGCCCCAGGTCCGTGACCCGTGGCTGCGCGAGATCGTCGACAACCTCACGTCGTACCTGCGGGCCGGTCTCTTCTAGTTCGAAAACCCATCTGCACCACGCACACCACCCGCATCACGCGTTGCATGGCGGGAAAGTGCCCCACGTTGTCTTCGAAGGCCCTGTCCCGCCTTGGTTCGCGCACGGCACTGTGGCGGGCATGCATCCAGAGATCCTTGCGCAGGAGGGCTACACCTCCGCCTTCGTCGACGACGTCCCGGCCCGTCAGCTGTTCCCCGGGATCCAGCTCCGGACCTTGTGGCAGGGGGCGAACGGCGCTTCCGCGAACGTGGTGCGGCTGGAGCCGGGCGCCACCTGGGAGGGGCGGGACGTCCACTCGCCCGGGCCGGAGGAGGTTTACGTGGTGGCCGGCACCTTCAATGACGGGGCGCGTGACTACCCGGCCGGTTCGTTCCTGCACGCCCCGGCGGGGTCGTGGCACGTGCCGTCGACCAGCACTGGCTGCACCCTGTTCGTCTTCTACCCGGAGGGCTGAGCTCCCCGTAGGGCTGACCGCCCCGCCCTCCGTCCGTGATCGGCGCCCCCCTGCATGCTAGGTTTGAACGCGTTCAGATTGCTGGATGCAGGGGGGAACCATGGAGCCGGTGCCGACGAGTGCCCGCTGGCTGGCCGGGGTGGCCGTCGCGGTGTTCACCGTGCCGTTGCTGCTCACGCTGGCGCTGTCCGGCGTCAGCTGGCCGTTCGTCGTCCCGATCATCGAGCTGCTCAGTGCTGCCGGATGCGCCGTGCCGTTCTGCTACCGGGACCGCAATCGGTTCCGGGTCGCCTGCGCGGCGGGCGGCGCGATCGTGGCCAGCCTGTGGACACCGGCGATGATCTTCGTCGTCTGGGTGTCGGTGGTGCTCGACGACTGGGGCTGGTCGGTGGCCCACCTGGCCCTGGCGGGCGCCGCGATCGCCGCATTGATCGCCGCGTTCCAGCGGGCCCGGGGCGTCGCGTGCGGCCGGACGGCGGCCGCGGTCGGCTGGGCGGCGGGGGCGCTCTCGCTCGGCGCCTGGGCCTGCGTCGCGCTCGGCGCGTAGGGGCGGCGGAGTCAGCCCGCGAAGCGCGCGCGCAGGGCGGTCAGGCCGGAGGCGAACACACCGTTGACCAGGGCGGTGGAGGCCGCGCGGTGCTCCGCCTCGACGTCGAACGTGGCGTTCCACTCGACGAAGCCGGCGCCGAGCTGGGTGACCGGCAGGACGCGCAACGTCGCCCGGTAGCAGGTCAGTTCGAAGGTGCCGTCCGGGAGACCGTAGGTGTAGCTGCGCTGCTCGTCGTCGTAGGCGAGCAGGTTCTCGTGCAGCTCGAGGCCGTCGAGGTCGAAGACCCGGACCGCGCCGATGGCGTTGCCGGTCAGCTCGTTGCCCGGTCGGCTGGCCGGCAGGTCCGGGTGCCAGTCGCCGAGGTCGTGGAACCCGCCGATCAGCGCCCACACCTCGTCGGCGGGGGCCTGGACGACCGTGCTGACCTTCGTGCCTGCCATGGTGGTTGCCTTCCGTGTCGCGTCGGGTCGGGCGGGGCCCGCTGGCGGCCCGCCATATGATCATCGGTCATGGCTGCCGACATTGGAACGCTTCCCGTCCCGATGGTTCCCGTCCCGCCCGGGCCCGTCACGCTGTCGGACCGCCGCACCCGACGAAGCTGGACGGTGCAGGTCGCCGCCTTCGAGCTGGCGGCCCACCCGGTCACCCGGGAGGACTTCCACGGCGCGACGGGCGACCGGCACCCGGCCGACAGCGTCTCCTGGTACGACGCCGTCCGCCACTGCAACGACCTCTCCCGGCGCGCGGGCCTCACCCCCGCCTACCGCCTCGACGACCGCGACGACGACGGTGACACCGTCACCTGGGACCGCGCGGCGGACGGCTACCGCCTGCCCACCGAGGCCGAATGGGAGCACGCCTGCCGCGCCGGCACCGGCGGCCCGCGCTACGGACCGCTCGACGAGATCGCCTGGCACCGCGGCAACTCCGGCGAACGGCCCCACGAAGTAGGCGAGTTGCTGCCCAACGCGCTCGGCATCCACGACATGCTCGGCAACGTCTGGGAATGGTGCTGGGACGTCTACGACGCCGAGGTGTACGGCAGCTACCGGGTGCTGCGCGGCGGCGGCTGGTTCGACGAGCACTGGAGCTGCCGCGCCTCCGTCCGCCGCCGCAGCCACCCGACGCTGCGGATCGACGACGTCGGATTCCGGATCGCCCGCACCGCGCGGCGGTGAGGAACCGTCGCACCCGCACCGGCGTTGGCGTCTGCGTGGAGACGGAAGAGACCTCGCTGCGCCCGATCGCCGAAGCTGACCTGCCGGACCTGCTCGGGCTGGTCGGCGACCCCGAGGCGCTGGGGGAGTACCAGTGGTTCGGCTGGAACGACGCCCAGCGGTTCCGGCGCCAACTCGCCGAGGACGGGTTGCTCGGCGAGGAGCGGCTGATGCTCGCCGTCGACGTCGGGGGCGGCTTCGGCGGCTTCGTCGCCGCCCGGCGCGCGGGAGTGCGGAACACCGCACGGTACTGGAACATCGGCGTACAGCTGGTGCCCGGCGCGCGCGGGCGGGGGATCGGCACCCGGGCCCAACTCCTGCTCGTGGAGTACCTGTTCGCGCACACTCCGGTGATGCGGCTGGAGGCGGACACCGAGGTCGGCAACCTCGCCGAACAGCGCGCCCTGGAGAAGTGCGGCTTCCTGCGCGAGGGCGTCCAACGGGCGACGACCTTCCGGGACGGGCAGTGGCGCGACGTGGTCCGCTACGGGCTCCTGCGCACCGACCCGTGCCCGGGGTCCAGAGCCTCATCCTAGGCGCGCGGCGGGAGCCAGCCGTTCTGCACGGCCCGGACACTGAACTCGAAGCGGCCGCGTGCCCGGAGACGACCCATCAGCTCCGTCGCCACCCGGCGCACGGTGCGGGCCGAGACACCCAGGCGCTTGGCGATCGCGTCGTCCGTCAGCCCCTGGGCCAGCAGCCGGACCACGGTCGCCTCCTGACTGCTGAGGCCGCGCTCGTCGGCCTCCGACTCGGAGCCGAGCGGCTGCGCCTGCTCCCGCACCCGGTCGAACAGCGCGCACAGCGCCACCAGCGTCCCCTGGCCGGTGAGGACGACCGCGCCGGCCCCGGTGTCCTCGCTGTTCGCCGGGATCAGCGCGTGCCGCCGGTCGAAGACGATCATCCGGGTGGCCGATCGGCAGGGGCAGAGGCGCTTTCCCGGTCTGAGGTTGTGCCGATCGGTACATGCGTGATCACGGTGGATGGGGTCATTCTTGGGGCACCTGGGCAGCAAGTGGGGGGCGTCCAGGAGAGGAGTCATCGTGAGGTCCGGGCGACGCGACGGAGGTGGGTGCGGAGGCAGGTGCGGAGGTGGGTGAGGCGTCGACACGGTGACTCCCCCTCCGCGCCGCCGGCCATGAGGGCCGGCGGCGCGGGTGAGGTGTGGTGAGACGGAGGGTGAGAGGGGAGGACGGAGGGCGGAGGGCGAGGCGCCGGAGGCGGAAGGAATCGTGGCGGGCGGCGGGCGGGCGGGGAGGGGGGAGGGGGAGGGGGGAGGGAAAAGGAAACGTTGTGCGAGTGGAGCCGTGAGCAGGGGAGCGTCAGGCGGTGCCGAACCACTCCTCGGCCAGGCCGTCCAGCGTCCGCGCCGAGGGCTCCAACTCGCGCAGGTACCACGGCAGGTGGCTGTACACGTGGAGCAGCGTGTACGCCATCAGCGTGCGCGGGTCGACGGCGCGGCCGTAGGCGGCGAGCAGGTGCCCGAGCAGGACGGGGTCGGCGCGGGTGGTGAACAGGCCGACCGCGACCAGGTCGTACGCCGGGTCGCCGATCATGGCGGGCTCGAAGTCGAACAGTCCGGTGAGCCGCCACCCGGCGGCCGGGTCGGTGAGCAGGTGCTCGCGCATGAACTCCGTGTGCAGCAGCGCGCGTTGCGGGGCCCGGGGGAGCTGGGCGGCGGCGAGGAAGTCCGGGATCTGCTCCGACCAGGCCTCGGGCAGCCCGCGGTCGCGCTGGCGGTCCACCGCGCCGGCCCGTTGGCGGTCGAGGAAGCCGGCCCAGTCGCCGGGGCCGAGCACGTCCGCGAGCGGCTCCGGGTCGAGCGCGTGCAGGGCGGCCAGTGCCTCGCCGCAGTCCCGGGCGATCCGCACCCGGGCGTCCTGCGGGATGCCCGGCCAGGCGGGCGCGAGGCCCTCGCCCGGCAGGCGCGACATCAGGACGTAGCGCCAGCCGTTGACGTACTCCCCGGCCGCGCGCAGCTCGGGGGTGGGGATCGGCAGCGCGCCCCGCAGACGGGTGAGGACGCGTTCCTCGGTGACGCCGTCCCGGGCGCTGAGCGCCGGGAACAGCTTGAGCACGTGGGCCGCGCCCACCGCGTACACCGGGACGGAGCCCTCCGCGAAGCGTTCCAGCGGAAGCCCGCCGACGCCCAGGCGGGCGCACAGCGCCTCGGCGCCCGGCCGCATCACGGATTCGTCCGGCAGGACCGCGTCCCACTGCTCGTCCGTTTCCACCACTGGCAGCATGGGCGCACCGTAGGCAGGGCGGCGCCCGCCCGGCAACGGGATTTCGCCCGCCCGCCGGGGCCGCCTCCGCAGTCGGCCCCGCGCCCCCGGCCCCGCGCCCCCGGCCCCGCCCCCGGTCAGCGGGCCCCGCAGCTGCCCACGTCCGGCGGGGCCGGCTCCGGCCCGGTGGCCGGGTCGCGGGTGAGCAGGTAGCGGGCGCCGGGCCCGGTCTCGCCGGCCCGGTCGTCGAGGTTGTAGAGCGCGCAGCGGGTCAGCGACAGGCACCCGCAGCCGATGCAGCCGGTGAGCTTGGCCTTGAGGCGTTCGAGTTCGGCGATCTGTTCGTTGATCCGGGTCTGCCAGGAGGAGGCGACCTGGTCCCACTCCGCGCCGCTGGGGGCGGGCCGGGAGGGCAGCCGGTCGAGGGCGACGCGCGCCTCGTCGAGGGAGAGGCCGACCCGTTGGGCGGCCCGGACGAAGGCGATCCGGCGCAGTGTGCTGCGGGTGTAGCGGCGCTGGCCGCCGGCGGTGCGGGTGGCGTGGATCAGCCCGAGGCTCTCGTAGTAGCGCAGGGCGGAGGCAGCGAGGCCGCTGCGCTTGCCGAGCTGCCCGATGGTGAGCAGGTCGCTGTGGCGCGGGCCGGGGGCGCGGTCGCTGTCCGGGGTCGCGTTCATGGACACCCACTGTAGTCGCTTGACCTCAAGTTCGCTTGAAGTTGCACGATCGGGGACATGACGACGAGCACGACGAAGACCCGGGCCCGGAACCGGTTCGAGGACCTCCCGGCCCTGATGTCCCTGATGACCGGCGACGAGAAGCACAACCCCGCCGCCACCTCCACCCTGGACGCCCTCTGGGTGCTCTACGACCGGGTGCTGCGGGTCACCCCGGCCACGGCCGAGGCGCCGCACCGCGACCGGATGCTGCTGTCCAAGGGCCACGGCCCGATGGCCTACTACGCCGTGCTGGCGGCCAAGGGCTTCATCGACCCGGCGGTGCTGCCGAGCTTCGGCGGCTACGACTCGCCGCTCGGCTACCACCCGGACCGGATGCTGCTGCCCGGCGTGGAGATCTCCTCCGGTTCGCTCGGCCAGGGCCTGCCGCTGGGCGTCGGCACGGCGCTGGGCCTGCGGGCGCAGGGCCTGACCGACCCGGCGGTGTGGGTGCTGCTCGGCGACGCCGAGTTCGACGAGGGCTCCAACCACGAGGCGGTGGCCTTCGCCGGCGCGTACGGCCTGGACCGGCTGCACGCGGTGGTGATCGACAACTCCTCGGCGACGCACGGCTGGCAGGGCGGGATCGCGCAGCGCTTCGCGGCCGCCGGCTGGTCGACGGCGGCGGTGGACGGCCGCGACCACGAGGCGCTGCACTGCGCCTACACCGCCGAGCACCCGGGCCGCCCGCACGTGGTGGTCGCCACGGTCGAGCCCAAGGACTCCTGACCCCGGACAACCCCCGCCCGCAGACCCCCGGACCCCCTCCCGGAACACCCCCCATGGAAGGCACGCCCCGATGGACACCATGCGCGAGCGCTTCGTCGACGTCACCACCCGTCTGCTGGACGAGGACCCCCGGCTCGCCCTGGTGCTCGCCGACATCACCGCCGCCTCCTTCGACCCGGCCCGCGAGCGCCACCCCGACCGGGTGGTCAACGTCGGCATCCGCGAGCAGCTGCTGATCGGCGCGGCCGGCGGCCTGGCGCTGACCGGGATGCGCCCGATCGCCCACACCTTCGCCAGCTTCCTGGTGGAGCGCCCCTTCGAGCAGGTGAAGCTGAGCCTGTCCCACCAGGGCGTCGGCGCGGTGCTGGTGAGCGCGGGCGGCTCGTACGACAACCCGGCGGCGGGCCGCACGCACATGGCCCCGGGCGACGTCGCCCTGCTGGACACCCTGCCGGACTGGACGGTGCACGTCCCCGGCCACCCCGACGAGGCCGAGCGGCTGCTGCGCCACGCCTACGCGGACGGCGACCGCAACGTGTACGTCCGCCTGTCGACGCACCAGAACGTGGCCCCGGTCGCGATCGAGCCGGGCCGCCTGGCGACCGTCCGCCGGGGCCGGGGCGGCGTGGTGCTCGCGGTGGGGCCGATGCTGGACGCGGTGCTGGCGGCCACCGAGGGCCTGGACGCGACGGTGCTGTACGCGTCGACGGTGCGCCCCTTCGACGGGGCCGGCCTGCGCGCGGCGCTGGACGCCTCCACGGGCACCGCCGTCGCCTCCCGGGCCGACGTGGTGCTGGTGGAGCCGTACCTCGCGGGCACCTCCGCGCACGCGGTGCACGAGGCGCTGGCCGACCGCCCGCACCGGGTGCTGGCGCTGGGCGTGCCGCGCGCGGAGCACCGGCACTACGGCTCGATGGCGGAGCACCTGGCCGCCTACGGCCTGGACGCGGCCGGGCTGCGCGGGCGGATCGGCACCTTCCTCTGGTGACCGTGGGCGGCCGGGCGCGGCTCACACCGCGACGACGGCCACCGAATCGCCCCCGAGCCGCACCCGGTCGCCCGCCGGCTCCACCGCCCCGAACGAGGCGACGATCTCCTTCCCCGCGCCGCCCAGCGGCACGGAGGCCTCTCCGGCCCCCAGGTTGACCGCGACCCGGTACGGCCCCCGGTGCACCACCAGCCATCCGGCGGCCTCGTCGAACCCGACCAGCACCGCCCCGAGGTCCGGGTCGCCGAGCTCCGGCCTGTCCCGCCGCAGCCGGATCAACTTCCGGTACCAGCGGAGCAGTTCGGTGTGCGGGGCGCGGTGCGGCTCGGTCCAGTCGAGGACGGAGCGCAGCAGCGTGGCGGGTTCCTGCGGGTCGGGGACGGCCTCGGCGGTCCAGCCGTGGTCGGTGAACTCCCGTCGCCGCCCCTGTCGGACGGCTTCGGCGAGGCCGGGGTCGGTGTGGTCGGTGAAGTACTGCCAGGGGGTGGCCGCGCCCCATTCCTCGCCCATGAACAGCATCGGGGTGAACGGCGAGGTGAGCACGAGCGCGGCGCCGCAGGCGAGTCGGCCGGTGGGCAGGGTGGTGGAGATCCGGTCGCCGAGTGCCCGGTTGCCGATCTGGTCGTGGGTCTGCAGGTAGCCGAGCAGCCGGTGGCCGGCGCCGAGCGGGGCGAACGGGCGGCCGTGCCGGCGGCCGCGGAAGGTGGACCAGGTGCCGTCGTGGAAGAAGCCGTGGCGCAGGGTCTTGGCGAGGGCGGCGAGCGGTGCGCGCGCGAAGTCGCCGTAGTAGCCGTGGGATTCGCCGGTGAGCGCGCAGTGCAGGGCGTGGTGGAAGTCGTCGCTCCACTGCGCGGCGAGCCCGAGGCCGCCGGCTTCGCGGGGGGTGGTGGTGCGCGGGGTGTTGAGGTCGGATTCGGCGACGAGGAACAGCGGCCGGTTGGTCGCGGCCGCCAACTGCTCGACCTCGATGGCGAGTTCCTCCAGGAAGTGGACGGCCCGGTGGTCGACGAGGGCGTGCACGGCGTCGAGCCGCAGCCCGTCGATCCGGTAGTCGCGCAGCCAGGCGAGCGCGCTGCCGATCAGGTAGGCGCGGACTTCGTCGGAGCCGGGGGCGTCCAGGTTGACGGCCGAGCCCCACGGGGTGTGGTGCCGGTCGGTGAAGTACGGGCCGTACCGCGGAAGGTGGTTGCCGGAGGGGCCCAGGTGGTTGTGCACCACGTCGAGGATCACGCCGAGGCCCCGGCGGTGCGCGGCGTCGACGAAGCGCTTGAGCCCGTCCGGCCCGCCGTACGGCTCGTGGACGGCCCACAGCGAGACGCCGTCGTAGCCCCAGCCGTGCCGGCCGGGGAACGGGCAGACCGGCATCAGCTCGACGAAGTCGACGCCCAACTCGACGAGGTGGTCGAGGTGTTCGGCGGCGGCGTCGAAGGTGCCGCGGGTGGTGAAGGTGCCGACGTGCAGCTCGTACACGACCGCGCCGGGCAGCGGGCGGCCGTGCCAGCCGGTCGCCGTCCAGGCGAACGCGGCGTGGTCGACGGGCCGGCTCGGGCCGTCCGGGCCGTGCGGCTGCCGGGGCGAGCGCGGGTCGGGCAGCGGCGGGCCGCCGTCCAGGCGGAAGGCGTAGTCGCCGTCCGGCGCCACGCCGCCCCACCAGCCGTCCCGGTCGGCCAGGCGGGCCAACTCGTGGGGGGTGCCGTCGACTTCGACGGTGACGCGGGAGGCCGCGTGCGGCGCCCACACCTCGTAGACCGCCATGCTCAGCCCTTCCTCGTCAGCAGCGCCACGGGCAGGGTGGCCAGCAGGTCCGCGACCGGCACCGGCCCCGCCGGGAAGTCGCGCAGGGTCAGTTCGTCCGTCCAGGCGCCGCCCGCGGGCAGTTCGAGCACGGTGTCGCGCCAGCCGCCGGCCCGCTCCAGCCCGTACGGGAGCCGGGTGACGGCGGTGACCACGTCCTCGCCCCGGGCGAAGGCGAGCAGGTGGTCGTGGGAGAGGTCGACGGCGGTCAGCGGGCGGTGGGCGCCGAGCGGGCGGTCGCGGCGCAGGTGCAGGGCGGTGGCGGTCAGGTGCAGCTTCTCGCGGGCGAGGTCGCCGGGGCGCGGGGCGGCGGCGTCGGTGAGCCGCACGGCGAGCGCGCCGAGGTCGACCACGCCCCGGTTGTCCGGGTCGACCAGGGTGTACAGCGGCTCCTCGCTGCCCTGGTAGAGGTCGGGGACGCCGGGGACGGTGAGCTGCAGCAGGGCGGCGGCCAGGGTGTTGGCGCGGGCGTACGGCGCGAGGGCGCGCACCCGCTCCTCGATCCGGGCGAGCAGCGCGGGGTCGGCGTACACGGCGCGGGCCCGCTGTTCCAGCGCCCGCTCGTACGGGGCGTCGGGGGAGGTCCAGGAGGTGTGCAGTTTGGCTTCGCGGGCGGCTTTGAGCAGGGCGGCGACCAGCCGCTCGGGCGTGATCGGCCAGGCGGCGACCAGGGTGTGCCACAGCACCCAGTCGGCGTCCCGGTCGGGGCCGGGGCCGAGCGCGGCGGACCAGGCGGCGGCCTCGGCGGCCCACTCCTCGGGCTGTTCGGTGAGGACGGCGAGCCGGGCGCGCGCGTCGGCGCTGCGTTTGGTGTCGTGGGTGGAGAGCACCGTCATGCCGTGCGGCCACTCCCGCTCCCGGTAGCGGCACCAGTCGTGGAACTCGGCCGGGGCGACCCAGGGCCGGGCCGGCTCCCCGCCGACCTCGTTGTGTCCGGGCAGCGCGTTCCACCGGTAGAACGCGGTGTCCTCGACGCCCTTGGCGGCGACGGCGGCGGCGGTCTGGCCGAAGCGCACGCAGAACTCGTCCCGGTCGGGGCCGCGCCCCAGTTCGCCGAGGGCCAGCGCGGCGACCAGGTGCTCGGTCGGGTCGTCGAGGCCCTCCCGCACGGTGCGCAGGAACTCCTCGGGCGACGGTGCCTCGCCGGGCCGCACGTAGGGCCGGTAGGCCGGGTAGTCGGTGAGCAGCCGGCGCAGCGCGGCGCGCAGCTGCCAGGGCGCGTGGTCGGCGCAGGTGGGTTCGGCGGCGCCGATCCGCAGCGCGATCCGGACCAGCCGTTCGACCTCGGCGGCCAGCTCGCCCAGTGGCCCGGTCATCTCGGCCCGCCCGCGCCGGGCGGCGGCCGCGGCCGGGTTCGGCCCCTCGGCGACCGCCCCGCCACCGGCCCCGCCGGCCCCACCGGCCCCACCGGTCGTACCCGCCCCACCGGCCGCGCCAGCCCAGTCGGCCCGACCGGCCGCACCGGCCCCGCCGCCCACCGGCCCGGCCAGGAACGCCCGGTACCGTTCGGCCGTGCGCCGGGCCCCGGCGGGGTCGGTGAGCACGCCGTCGATGCGGCGCAGCGCGTCGTAGCCGGTGGTCCCGGCGACCGGCCAGTCCGCGGGCAGCCGCTCCTCGCCGGTGAGGATCTTCTCCACCACCACGTACGCCCCGCCGGTGGCCGCCGCCAGCCGCCGCAGGTAGCCGCGCGGGTCGGCGAGCCCGTCCGGGTGGTCGATCCGGAAGCCGTCCAGGACGCCTTCGCGGTACAGCCGCAGCAGCACGGCATGGGTGGCGTCGAACACGTCCGGGTCCTCGGCCCGGACGGCGATGAGCTCGTTGACGGTGAAGAACCGCCGGTAGTTGAGTTCGGTGCGGGCCAGTCGCCACCAGGCGAGCCGCCACCACTGCAGGGCCAGCAGCCGGGGGAGCGGCAGGCGCTGCGTGCCGGGCCGCAGTGGCAGCTCGTGCCGGTGGTAGCGCAGCACGTCGCCGTCGACGACCAGCTGGTCGAGGACGGCGCCGAGCCGGTCGCCGAGCAGTGGCAGCAGCACCCGCCCGCGGTCGGGGGCGTCGGCGGGGCCGGGCTGCGCGGTCCAGTCGATGTCGAACCAGCGGGCGTACGGCGAGTCGGGCCCGTCGCGCAGGACGTGCCACAGCGGCCGGTTGAGGTGTTCGGGGACGGGCACGGCCATGTGGTTGGGCACGACGTCGGCGATCAGCCGCAGCCGGTGCCGGTGGGCTTCGGCGGCGAGGGCGCGCAGTGCGGGCTCGCCGCCGAGCTGTTCGCTGATCCGGGTGTGGTCGACGGTGTCGTAGCCGTGGGTGGAGGCGGGGGCGGCCTCCAGCAGCGGGGACAGGTGCAGGTGGGAGACGCCGAGGGCGGCCAGGTAGGGGACGGCGGCGGTGGCGTCGTGGAGGGTGAAGCCGGGCTGCAGCTGGAGCCGGTAGGAGGCGGACGGGGCGGGGGCGGCCGGGCGGGTCTGCGGGGGCTCGGCGGCGGAGGTCATAGGTCCATAGGTACCCGGCCCGGCCCGCCGCCAAGACCCGCTGCTGGCCCGAACAGGTGAGCGCGGCCCGTCACGCCGGGCGCTGCAGCACCATGAGCGAGCGGTCGGTGAGCCACAGGGTGTCCCCGGCCTTGACGGTCGCCCCGGTGCCGGGGGCGGGCAGCCGGGGCTGCGCGGTGTCGACCACGACCTGCCACTGCTGCCCGTGGTCGGCGGGCACGGTGAACTCCAGCGGTTCGAAGTGGGCGTTGAACATCAGCAGGAAGGAGTCGTCGACGATCCGCCCGCCGCGCCGGTCCGGTTCGGAGATGGCGTAGCCGTTGAGGAATACGGTCAGCGACTTGGCGTAGCCGACGCCCCAGTTGCGTTTGGTCATCTCCTCCCCGGCGGGGGTGAACCAGGCGATGTCGGTGAGGTCGTTGTTGCCGCCGGAGGCGGACACCGGCCGGCCGTGGAAGAAGCGCCGCCGCCGGAAGACGGGGTGGTCGCGGCGCAGCCAGATCATCCCCTGGGTGAATTCCAGCAGCCGGGCCTGCGGGCCGTCTGCGTCGGATCCGTCCGGCCAGTGCACCCAGGTGAGTTCGTTGTCCTGGCAGTAGGCGTTGTTGTTGCCGAGCTGGGTGCGGCCGAGTTCGTCGCCGTGGGAGAGCATCGGTACGCCCTGGGAGAGCATCAGGGTGGCGATGAGGTTGCGCTGCTGGCGTGCGCGCAGTTCCTCGACGGCCGGGTCGTCGCTGGGGCCTTCGATGCCGCAGTTCCAGGAGCGGTTGAAGGATTCGCCGTCGCGGTTGTCCTCGCCGTTGCCGTGGTTGTGCTTGTCGTTGTACGAGACCAGGTCGCGCAGGGTGAAGCCGTCGTGGCAGGTCACGAAGTTGATGGAGGCGATGGGGCGGCGGCCGTCGTCCTGGTAGAGGTCGGAGGAGCCGGTGAGCCGGGAGCCGAATTCGGCGAGGGCGGCGTTCTCGCCGCGCCACAGGTCGCGCACGGTGTCGCGGTACATGCCGTTCCACTCGGTCCACAGCGGCGGGAAGTTGCCGACCTGGTAGCCGCCTTCGCCGAGGTCCCAGGGTTCGGCGATCAGTTTGGCCTGGGAGACGACCGGGTCCTGCTGGACGAGGTCGAAGAAGGAGGAGAGCCGGTCGACCTCGTGGAACTGCCGGGCGAGGGTGGCGGCGAGGTCGAAGCGGAAGCCGTCGACGTGCATCTCGGTGACCCAGTAGCGCAGCGAGTCCATGATCAGCTGCAGTACGTGCGGGCTGCGCATCAGCAGGCTGTTGCCGGTGCCGGTGGTGTCCTCGTAGAAGCGCTGGTCGCGGGCGAGGCGGTAGTAGGAGACGTTGTCGAGGCCGCGCAGCGACAGGGTGGGGCCGAGGTGGTTGCCTTCGGCGGTGTGGTTGTAGACGACGTCGAGGATCACCTCGATGCCGGCCGCGTGCAGCGCCTTGACCATCGACTTGAACTCCTGGACCTGGTGGCCGCGGTCGCCGGTGGAGGAGTAGGAGGAGTGCGGGGCGAAGAAGCCGATGGTGTTGTAGCCCCAGTAGTTGGCGAGGCCGAGGTCGCGCAGCCGGTGGTCGCGGACGAACTGGTGCACGGGCATCAGCTCGATCGCGGTGACGCCGAGCTTGGCGAGGTGCTCGATCACCGCCGGGTGGGCGAGGCCCGCGTAGGTGCCGCGGATCTCCTCCGGGATGCCGGGGTGCAGCCGGGTGAGGCCTTTGACGTGGGCCTCGTAGATGACGGTGCGGTGGTAGTCGGTGCGCGGGGGGTGGTCGGTTCCCCAGTCGAAGTACGGGTTCACGACGACCGAGTGCATGGTGTGCGGGGCGGAGTCGAGGTCGTTGCGGCGCTCGGGGGCGCCGAAGTGGTAGCCGTAGACGGACTCGTCCCAGTCGATGTGCCCGCTCATCGCCTTGGCGTACGGGTCCAGCAGCAGTTTGGCGCCGTTGTGCCGCTGGCCCAGGCCCGGGTTGTACGGGCCGTGCACGCGGAAGCCGTAGCGCCGGCCGGGTTGGACGCCGGGGAGGTAGGCGTGCCGGACGAAGGCGTCCGTCTCGCGCAGTTCGACGGCGGACTCGGAGCCGTCCTCCTCGATCAGGCACAGTTCGATCCGGTCGGCGCTCTCCGAGAACACCGCGAAGTTGGTGCCGGCCCCGTCGTAGGTGGCGCCGAGGGGGTAGGGCTTTCCGGGCCAGACCTGCATGGGTCCTCAACTTCCTTGATTGTGACACAAACTGACGATCGGTCGGACGGCCTTCCCGGCCCCGGGCGGGGCTTTCCCGGCCGGGCGGCCGGGCATGTGCGGCGCCCGCGCGCCGTGACGCACGGCACAGTCGGCATACTCCCCGAGCCTTCCCCCGGCGGCCGGGACACGCGGCCCCGGTTCGCCCGAACGGGTGTCCGGCCGACCATTCCTGTGAAGAGTCCGACCGCCTCCCCGTGCGGCCCCCTGCGCCATCCGGCTGCGGGCCGCTCGCGCCGGGCAGTACCCTTGATCGTCCGGCCGCCCCCGGCCGGTGGCGATCCGTCAGCGTCCGGCCCGCCGAACCGGGGTCGCGACGCCGGGCCGGGGCGAAGCGGCCGACCAGAGCGAAGCAGCAACCAGATGAGGTGGCGCATGGTGTTCCCCGCCGGCGGCCGCGGCTCCGGGCCGGGCGGCCCCGACCGGGGCGGCGTCCGCAGCGAGGCGCCCACCGTGGTCATGCGCCCCACCCTGACCGGCCGCACCCTGGTGCCCGCCCAGAGCGGCCCGGTGGAGATCCCCGCGCTCGCCTGGTCCGGCGCCGAGTGGGAGGACGCCTACCAGCGGGTCCGGCTCTCCGGCCGCGCCTACGTCTGGCTCAACCTCGTCGAGCAGCGGCTGCGCTCCCTCGTCGACGAGGTGCTGCACCCCATCTACGCGCCCGCCCACGGCGAGGACTGGGTCACCGCCGCCGCCGGCCCGGCCGGCGAGGAGTGGGCCCACCGGGCCGGCGCCGTCCGCGAGGTCAGCCGCCGCAAGGGCTACCTCCTCGACCCGGCCGACGACGACCCGCTGGTCTTTCTCACCCTGCCCCAGCTGCGCGAGCTCATGGTCCAGCACTGGCCCTGCTTCGAGCCCTACCTCGCCGACCGGCGCGAGATCGAACTCGCCCTCGACGAGCTCGAAGTCGCCCGGCACGTCGTCTCCCGCAACCGCGTCCTCACCGGCACCGTCCTGGCCCAGACCGAGCGCGCCGCCGCCCGGCTGCTCGCCGTCCTCGACGGCGGCGCCGGCGGGGTGCCGGCCGACGTCGTCGAGTCCCTCGTCGCCGGCCGCTACGCCGACGTCGTCGCCGTCCACGCCGACCGGGTCCGGCTGCAGCGCGACCTGCCCGTCGAGGACCTGCTCGACGGCGCCCGGCGGCTGGACGCGCTCGGCATCGGCCTCGGCATGCTCTGCCAGAACTACACCGGCAAGCGGCTGGTCCGCCTCGCCGGCGACGGCTGCCGCGTGCGGCTGCTCTTCCTCAACCCGGCCAGCAGCGCCGTCCGCCGTCGCGAACGCGAACTCGGCCTGAGCCGCGGCGAGTTGGCCCGCTCCATCGAGATGAACATCATGCACGTGCGGCGGGTCCGGGCCCGGCTGCGCGACCAGGGCGGCTTCGAGATCCGGGTCTTCGACGAGACCCCGCGCTTCACCGCCTACCTCGTCGAGGGCCCCCGCACCCCCGGCCAGGCCGGCGGCCGCGGCCGCAGCCGCGACCTCGGCGTCGTCCAGCCCTACCTGCGCCGCGCCCGCGGCATGGAATCGCCCGCCCTCGTCCTGCGCGGCGGCGCCGGCCAGCAGCCCGGCGGCACCGAACCCGGCCTGCTGGACGTCTACCGCGAGGAGTTCGAGGGCGCCTGGGGCGACTCCCGGCCCGTCTCCTGACCGGCCGCCCCCGCCGGAAAACCCCTGGTCGGGCCGCCCCGGCCGCTGCCACACTGGGCGCCGTGAACAGCGATCCCGGCTGGAGCCTGCGCCCCGCCACCACCGCCGACGTCGAACCCCTCGCCGAGCTGCGGGCCGAGGTCATGCGCGCCGACCTCGAACGGCTCGGCCGCTACGACGACCACCGCGTCCGCCAGCGGCTGCGCGACAACTTCTCGCCCCGGCACACCACGATCGTGCTGGTCGACCGCACGCTCGCCGGCTGCGTCACCGTCCGCCCCGACGACCGGGGCGGCCGCCACCTCGAATACTTCTACCTCCGGCCGGAGCACCAGGGCCGCGGCCTCGGCACCGCCGTCCTGCGGCACGTCCTCGCCGAAGCCGACGCGGCCGGCGAACCCGTGCGCCTGCAGGCCCTGCAGGGCAGCGCCTCCCGCCGGCTCTACGAGCGGCACGGCTTCACCGCCGAACGCGAGGACCCGGTCGACGTCTTCATGCTCCGCCCCGCCGGAGCCGCCGCGCCCACCACGGTCACCGCCACCGCGACGGCCGCGCCCACCGTCACCGCCACGCCCGTCGCCACCGCCGGGTCCCCCGCCTGACGCCGCCGCGATCCCCGGGAACGGGCTGGCCAGGGCCGTTGCCCGCGTGGTAGTCATGACCCCCGTGACGATCATGGGGGATGACGGCGCGGTCCTGCGCCTCGACGATGTACACCGCACCTACGGCACCGGCCAGGAGGCCGTCCGCGCACTCCGGGGGGTGGACGTCGCCTTCGCCCGCGGCACCTTCACCGCCGTCATGGGCCCCTCCGGCTCCGGCAAGAGCACCCTGCTCCAGTGCGCCGCCGGCCTCGACCGGCCCGACCACGGCCGCATCACCCTCGACGGCACCGACCTCGCCGGCCTCACTGAGACCCAGCTGACCGTCCTGCGCCGCCAGAAGCTCGGCTTCGTCTTCCAGGCCTTCAACCTGGTCGGCTCGCTCACCGCCGAACAGAACGTCGGCCTGCCGCTGCGCCTCGCCGGCCGCCGCCCCGACCGCGCCGAGGTCCACCGCGCCCTCGCCCAGGTCGGCCTCGGCGAACGCACCACCCACCTGCCCTCCCAGCTCTCCGGCGGCCAGCAGCAGCGCGTCGCCATCGCCCGCGCCCTGATCACCCGCCCCCGGATGCTGTTCGCCGACGAGCCCACCGGCGCCCTCGACAGCAGCAGCAGCCGCGACGTCCTCGCCCTGCTGCGCGACCTCGTCGACCGCGAGGGCCAGAGCACCGTCATGGTCACCCACGACCCCGTCGCCGCCTCCTACGCCGACCGCGTCCTGTTCCTCGCGGACGGCCGCGTCGTCGACGACCTCGAACGCCCCACCGCGCACCAGGTCGCCGAGCGGATGACCGCCCTGGAGACCGCCGCATGAGCGGGCGGAGCGAGCGGACCGCCGACAGAGCCTCCCTCATCACCCTGCTGCCCGTCGCCGCCGCCGGCCTGCGCCGCCGCAAGGCCGCCTTCGCCGGCTCCTACGTGGCCCTCACCCTCGGCGTCACCCTCGTCGCCACCACCGGCAGCCTGCTCGACCAGACCGCCGGCGACGACTCCCCGCTCGGCGCGCCCTCCCTGCACAAGGTGCTGCTGTTCACCGCCGCGATGGCCGCCTTCGTCGCCGTCTTCGTCGTCGCCGGCACCTTCGCCTTCGCCGTCGCCCAGCGCCGGCAGGAGATCGCCATGCTCCGCGCGGTCGGCGCGACCCCCCGCCAGATCGTCCAGCTCATCACCGGCGAGGCCGCCGTCGTCGCCCTCGCCGCCGCCGTCAGCGGCTGCCTGCTCGCCCTGCCCGGCGCCTCCGCGCTCGCCGCCTGGCTCGTCGACCGCGGCGCCGCCCCCGAGGGCTTCACCGCCCACCCCGCCGCCGGCCCCCTGCTGCTCGCCGCCGCCACCGGTCTCGCCGTCGCCCTCCTCGGCGCCGTCAGCGCCGCCGTCCGGGCCGGCCGGGTGCGCGCCGCCGAAGCCCTCGCCGACGCCGCCGCCGACCGCAAGGTCATGACCCCGCTGCGCTGGGCCGCCGCCGCCAGCGGCTTGGTCGCCCTGTTCGGCGCCGCCGGCTACTACCTCACCGCGCCCACCATGCCGCCCACCCCCGGCGACCAGGCCGCCGACCCGCAGCTCGCCTCCCAGTGGGTCCTCGGCGCCGACCTGGCCACCATCACCTCCCTCGCCCTCCTCGCCCCCGTCCTCGTCCCGCCGCTCGTGAGGCTGCTCAGCGCCCCGCTCGCCCGCGCCACCGCCGCGCCCCCGCTGCTCGCCCGGCAGAACGCGCTCACCGCCGTCCGCCGCACCGTCTCCACCGCCACCCCCGCCTTCCTCGCCATCGCGCTCACCGGCACCGTCGTCGGCTCCACCGCCGTCTTCGCCGACGCCATGACCGCCCAGAACCGCGCCACCACCGCCGCCCGCTACGTGCTGCGCCCCGGCGCCGAACCGCTGCCCGCCGACGCCCTCCACCGGCTCACCGCCGCCCGGCCCGGCCTGCACGCCACCGCCACCACCCCCACCGTCGTCACCGGCCTCGGCGCCGACACCGCCGCCTTCGACGACCACGGCGAGGACTCGCCCGCCAGCGTGCCCTCCGCCGCCACCGTCGTCGACGGCGACCTCGCCACCGCCTGGACCCTCCCCGCCGACCAGGGCAACCCCGCCGACCTGCACGGCGCCACCCTCGCCGCCTCCACCGACCAGGCCCGCGGCCACGGCTGGCACCTCGGCGACCGGGTCAACCTGCGCCTCGCAGACGGCACCGTCACCACCCTGCGCCTCGCCCTCGTCTACCGCACCCAGCTCGGCCTCGACGAGATCCTGCTCAGCGGCGACACCGTCACCGCCCACCTGCCCGGCGCCCGGCCCACCGCCGTCCACCTCGGCGCCGAACCCGCCGACCGCCTCGGCGGCACCCTCACCGACTCCCGCGACCCCGGCCCCGACCCCGGCGCCCACTACGCCTGGATCGCCACCACCACCATCCTCGGCCCCGCGCTGCTCTACGCGCTCATCGCCATCGTCAACACCATGGTCATGAGCACCGCCGACCGCCGCCGCGACTTCGACGTGCTGCGCCTCGCCGGATCCGTGCGCCGCCAGGTGCTGTGGACGGTCGCCCTCGAAGCCGTCCTCGTCGTCGCCACCGCCGCCGTGCTCGCCCTCGCCGTCACCGCCCTCACCCAGTACGGCACCACGGCGCTGATCAACCACCGCATCCTCGCCGGGCAGACCACCGTCCCGCTCCGGCTGCCCTGGCCCGCCCTGGCCGTCGCCGCCGCCGTCTGCCTCGCCCTGGCGACCACCGCGGCCCTGCTCCCCAGCCGGCTCGCCCTCGCCCGCCCCGCCGCCGCCCGCTGACCAGGCCACCGACCGGCCCGGGCCGGCGGCCCCCGGGCCGGGTTGTCGGTGGGGCGGGTGATGATAGGGGCTGTTTCGCGCAGCCGGACGGAAGGACACACCCCTATGAGCTGGTGGCAGCAGCCACTGGTCGGCTTCGACCTGGAGACCACGGGCACCGACCCGGCCGTGGACCGCATCGTCACGGCCGCGCTCGTGGACACGGTCGGGGCCGCCCGGGTGGGCGCCGCACACTGGCTTCTCGACCCGGGAGTGCCGATCCCGGCCGAGGCCGAGGCGATCCACGGGATAGGCGACGACCTCGCCCGCCGCAAGGGCAGACCGGCCAAGGAGGCCGTCGAGGAGATAGCCGCCGCACTCTGCGAACGGCTCGCCGCCGGACGGCCCGTGGTCGCCTTCAACGCGCCCTTCGACCTCTCCCTGCTCGACGCCGAACTGCGCCGCCACGGGCTGCCCACCCTCGCCGAACGCCTCGGCGGGCCCGTCCGGCCGGTCCTCGACGCACTCGTCGTCGACCGCGCCGTCGACAAGTACCGCAAGGGCTCCCGCACCCTCCAGCGGGTCTGCGAGCTGTACGGCGTCGAGCTGACGGACGCCCACGAGGCCGGCAGCGACGCGCTCGCCGCCGTCCGGGTCGCCGTCGCCCTCGCCGAGCGCTACCCCGCCGAGGTCGGCGCCCTCCCCCCGGACGAACTGCACCGACGGCAGGTCGGCTGGTACCGGGAGTGGGCCGAGGGCCTGCAGGCCTGGCTGCGCCGCGGCAAGGACCCGCAGGCCGAGGTCGACCCGCGCTGGCCCTCCCGGTGACCGTCACCGTACGGCCCGCCCGCCCCGCCGACCTGCCCGGCTTCCTCGCCCTCGCCGCCGAGGTGGAGCACTGGTTCGGCCCGATGGTCGCCGAGCCCGGCTTCCACCGCGCCGTCACCCGCGGCATCGACCGCGGCCGGGCGAGCGTCGCGGTGGAGCACCCCGGCGACGGCGCCCCGAACGATGCGCTGCTCGGCGCGCTGCTGTACGGGACGGACCACGGCGCGCCGCCCCGCCACCACCTGCACTGGCTGGTGGTCGCCGACCGCGCCCGCGGCCGCGGCGTCGGCCGCGCCCTGGTCGAGGACGCGCTGCGCCGCTTCGGCACCGGCCCGGCCGTCGTCGAGGTCGTCACCTTCGGCCCCGACCACCCCGGCGCGGTCCTCGGCGGCGCCCGGGTCTTCTACGAGCGGCTCGGCTTCACCCCGGCCGAGCCCGCCGCCCCGGGCCCGGAGGGCGGCTCCCGGCAGGTCTACCGGCGGCCGCTCGGCTGAGCCCCGGCGGCGCCCGGACTCACCGGACGTCCAGCCCCACCGGGCGGACGGACACGTGCGGTTCGCCGAACCACCCCACCGCCTCGGTGACGGCTGCGAGGAGTTCGGCGATCCGCGGGCCGACGGGGTTCTCGGTCGCCGGACCGGCCCAGGCGCCCTGCGGTCCCGCCGGCAGGCGGGCCTTCGCCCGCTCGAACTCCGCGGCGTCCAGGGCCCCTTCGCGGTGCAGCGCGGCCAGCCGGGCCAACTCGTCGGTGAGCGACGGCCGTCCGCCGGTGGTCGGTCGGTGGTCGGTCGGGCGAGGTCCGGGTGAATCCGCCGGACTTCCGTCAGGCCGCCGGGAAGTCGAAGGTGTAGCCCTGGGCGACGAGCCAGGGCAGCAGCTGCTTGAGCGCGGCCACGGTCTGGCTGCGGTCGCCGCCGCCGTCGTGCATCAGGATCACCCCGCCGGGCCTGAGCTGGGTCTGCACGGTGGAGACGATCGCGGGCACGCCGGGGCGGGACCAGTCGCGCGGGTCGACGGACCAGCCGAGCGAGGACATCCCCAGGCCGGCGGTGATCTGCTCGTTGTCGGCGTTGAAGCCGCCGCCCGGGGCACGGAACCAGCCGACCGCGGTGCCGGGCCCGCCGGCCTGGACGATCATGTCGCGGGCGCCGGTGATCTCGTGGACGGCCTTGTCGTGCGGCAGCTTCGCGAACGGCTGCGGGTGGTGGACGCTGTGGTCGCACAGCCGGTGCCCCGCGGCGAGCACGCGCTTGACCAGGGCCGGGTTGGCGGCGGCGTTCTGCCCGATCTCGCAGAAGGTGGCCTTGGCGCCGTACTGGGCGAGCAGGTCGAGGATCGGGCCGGTGGCGGGGCCGGGGCCGTCGTCGAAGGTGAGGGCGACGGTGCGGCCACCGGAGGCGGTGGAGCCGATCACCTTGCCCGCGCCGGCGTGTCCGGGCGGCGGGGCCGGGGTGCCGGCCGTGGGCGTGCCCGGGGTGGCGGGGGTGCCGGCCGCGGTGGGCGTGTGCGGCTTCCCGGCCGCCGCCGGCGGTGCGGCGGCGGGGGCGCCGTCCGAGCCGGGCGTCGGCGCGATGGCGGTGGCGGGGCCGCCGGCCGGGGTGGTCGGCGACAGGGTGATCGGGGACTGCGCGGCGCCGGTGGCGCCGGGCGGCTGCAGCGCCCCGCTGGCGGTGCCGCACGCGGCCAGGCCGAGCGCGGCCGCCACCGTGACGCAGCCCGCGACCAGCCGACGACGGGCCCGTGCGGCGGGTGAGGGGGCGAAGGGGCGGCGGTCGTCGGTCCGGTGCATGGCGGCGGCTCCTGAGGTACGAGTCGGGTGCCGATCCCTCGGTCAGGATGACTGTCCGATAGGACGCCGATCGTACGTGCCCCGGTTGCGGACCGGACCGAACCGGCGTAGGAGCCTTCTCACACCGGTTCCGCCGCGCGGGTTCCCGTCAGAACGGGTACCAGCGCACCTCCGTGGCCCCGTCCCGCAGCGAGGCGACCCGGCGCCGGAACTCCGCGAGCGCGGCCGGGCTGCTCGCCGCCTGCTGCGCGACCCAGGAGGCGCTGGCGGTCTCCCGGGCCCCGCGCAGCGCCGTGAAGCCGGGCCACTCCCGCACGTCCCAGCCGTAGGCCTCGGTGAACGCGTGGTACTCCTCGGCGGGCACCCCGTACCGGTCCTGGCTGAGCGCGAGGACCACCAGGTCGTGCTCGCGCAGGTCGTCGGCGACGAATTCGAGGTCGAGCAGCACCGGCCCGTCCGGCCCGACGTGGACGTTGCGCGGCAGCGCGTCGCCGTGGATCACCCCGGGGTGCAGCCGCGGGACGAGGTCGTCCAGGGCGGCCGCGAAGGCGTCCCGGCGGTGGCGCAGGAAGGCGACGTCCGCCGGGTCGACCTGCCCCTCGGCGGAGGCCAGCCAGCGTTCGACCGGGGCCAGCAGGTCGCGCCGTCCGAGCGGGACGGGCGGCAGCGGCAGCCGGTGCAGGGCGCGCAGCAGCGGGGCGAGGTCGGCCGGCCGGGCGGGGCGGACGGCGGGGGCGAGCCGGTGCCAGAAGGTGACCGGGTGGCCGTGGGAGAGCTGGGGTTCGGCCGCGAGCGCCTCGTAGGGGCGGACCACCGGGACGCCCTGCCCGGCCAGCCAGTGCGCGACGGTCAGTTCGCGGTGCGCCCGGTCGTACAGTTCGGGGCCGCGGCCGACCTTGGCGACCACGGCCGGGTCGCCGAGGTCGAAGACGGCGTTCTCGCCGAGCGCGAGCAGCCGGGCGTCACCGGGGCCGGGCAGGCCGGCGGACTCGCAGGCGTGGGCGAGCAGCAACCGGGCGCGGCCCTCGTCGAAGGGGATCATGGCTGGGCTCCGTTCCGCCGGCGTTCATCCGGAGGATCCCGGACGGTGATCATCATGACAAAGCGGCCGCCGGGACGCAGCGGCGGCGGGGCCCCCCGGGGGGGGGGGGCCGCGCCCGGCGGGGGGCACCGGGGGGGGGGCGGGCGGGGGGGGGGCGGGGGCGGGGGGCCCCGCCCCCCGCGGGGGGGGCGGGCCGCGGGCCGGTAC
>NZ_JBMVFA010000001.1:439251-644417 GCF_049543595.1 Kitasatospora sp. NPDC094028
TTGGGGGGGGGCCGGTGGCGCCGGGGGGCCCGCGGGGCGCCCCCGGGGGGTTAACAACCTCACCCGGGGGCCGGGGGCGGGGGGGGGGCCCGGCCCCGGGGGGGGGGGGGGCCCCCCCCCCGGCCGGGGGAAACGGGGGCGGGAGCGGACGGAAGCGGGACGGAAACGGGGCTCAGACGCCGCTGCGGCGGGGCCGTCCGGCGTCCGGCTCGGTGACGGTGGCCGGGGCCGCCTCGGCGGCGGGTTCGCCGTGCGAGAGGTCGGGCAGCCGGCCGAGCCAGCGCGGCAGGTACCAGTTGAGTTCGCCGAGCAGGCTCATCACCGCGGGCAGCAGGACGGCGCGGATCACCGTCGCGTCGATCAGCACCGCGACGGCCAGGCCGACGCCCATCTGCTTCATCGCCTGCATGGACAGGGTGCCGAAGACCGCGAACACCGCCACCATGATCACCGCGGCGCTGGTGACCACCCCGGCCGTGGAGCGGATGCCGTGGGCGATCGCGGCCCGGGTGGGCAGTCCGCGGTCGCGGCCCTCCTTGATCCGGGAGACCACGAAGACGTGGTAGTCCATCGAGAGCCCGAAGAGGATCACGAAGAGGAACAGCGGCACCCAGGACTCGACGGCGCCGACCCCGGCGGTACCGAGCAGCGAGGCGCCGACGCCGTGCTGGAAGACGAGCGTCAGCACCCCGTAGGCGGCGCCCACCGACAGCAGGTTGAGCAGTACGGCGGTCGCGGCGATGGTCAGCGAGCGGAACGAGGTGAGCATCAGGACGAAGGCGAAGGCGACGACGAAGCCGAAGACCAGCGGCATCGAGTCGGTCATCTTGGCGTTGAAGTCGTACGAGCCGGCGGTGCGTCCGGTGACGGGGGCCTCGGTGCCGGGCACCTTGAGGACGGTCGCGGGCACCAGGTCCTCGCGCAGGGTCTTCAGGGCGGCGTTGCTGACGGAGTCGTTGCCGGTGCCGTCGAGCGGGATGTCGACGGTGGCGACGTTCCGGTCGGCGTGCACGGTGACGTCGATCGGCCCGTGCATCCGGCCGCTCGCCAGCGCCCGGGTCCTGAGGTCGGCGATCGCGGCGGTCATGGCGGGGGAGGAGATGTCGGTGGCCTTGATCACC
This sequence comes from Kitasatospora sp. NPDC094028, assembly GCF_049543595.1. Classification (NCBI taxonomy): domain Bacteria; kingdom Bacillati; phylum Actinomycetota; class Actinomycetes; order Kitasatosporales; family Streptomycetaceae; genus Kitasatospora; species Kitasatospora sp. NPDC094028. The sequence goes on from NZ_JBMVFA010000001.1 coordinate 440,373, forward strand.
ACGGTGGCCGGCGCGGGGCTGCCGGGGAAGGCGGCCTCGATCTTCTGTGAGGCGGCCACCAGGGCGTTGCCCTGCGGGAGTTGCTGCTGGAAGGTGAGGTTGGCGGTGTGCATGGTGAGCAGCGGCGCGGCCAGGCCGAGCAGCAGGCCGCAGGCGAGGACGGTGGCGGCGAGCGGGCGGCGCAGCACCGGGGTGAGCACGGCGTTCCAGAACCGTCCGCCGTTCTGGAGGGTGTCGGGGCGGCGCAGCTTGCCGAGGAGCGGGAGCCGGCCCTTCTCGACGCGGTCGCCGAGTATGGACAGCAGTGCGGGCAGCACGGTGAGCGAGCCGAGGACGGCGGTGACGACGACCACGATGGTGGCGTAGGCCATGGCGCGGAAGTCGGCGATCCCGGTGAGGAACATGCCGGCCATGGCGACGACGACGGTGACGCCGGAGACCAGGACGGCCCGGCCGCTGGTGGCGGCGGCCACCCGGAGTGCGGTGGCCGCGTCGCGTCCGGCGGCCCGTTCCTCGCGTTCGCGGCGCAGGTAGAAGAGGCAGTAGTCGACGCCGACGGCGAGGCCGACGAGCAGCATCACCGAGCTGGCGTCGTTGCTGGTGTGCAGGAGCCCGCTGCTGAGTGTGACCAGTCCGCTGGCGGCGACGAAGGCGGTGAGGGCGAGGACCACCGGCAGGACGGCGGCGACGAGGGCGCCGAAGGCGATCAGCAGGATGCCGAGGGCGAGCGGGACGGCCGTCCATTCGGCGCGGGCGAAGTCGTTCTTGAACTGGTCCTGGATCCACTTGCCGGAGCTGGCGTCGCCGAGTTCGACGACGGTGAGTTCGGGGTGGGCCTTCTGCACGCGGGCCACCGCGTCCAGCACGGTCTGGACGTTGTCGGCCGCCTCGTCGTGGTCGCCCCGGAGGGTGAGCCCGACCAGGGCGGAGTGGCCGTCCGCGGAGACGGCCTTGGTGTCGTAGGGGGAGCGGACGTCGGTGGTGCGGCCGGTGCCGCGGACGGCGTCGACGACCTCGGCGACGGCGGCCCGGAAGGCCGGGTCGTCGGCGGCGCGGTCGGTGCTCTGGACCAGGACGGTCTCGGTCGCCGGGCTCTTCAGGCCGGCCTGGTCGAGGATCGTCGCGGCGCGGGAGACCTGTCCGGGCATGGATTCGGCCTCGGTCACGGTGGTGCTGCCGTGCATGCCGCCGAGCACGGCGGCGAGGACGACGAAGAGCAGCCAGCCGAAGACGGCGGTCTTCCGGTGGCGGGCGCTCCAGGCGCCCATCGCGGCGGCCGGGCCGAGTCTGGATTTCACGGGTTCCCCCAGGTAGGGCGGCGGTCGTCGCCGGGTGGGCGGGCCGCCGTCGAGGTCGGTCGCCGGCTGCACCGCCGGCGTCGCAACTGACAGTAGGGAGTGCGGACTTGGCGGGCAATCGGGTTGGCGGGTGAGTGTCCCCTGGGGGCAGCATCGGGGGCGCGGTGGGGTTTTCCCCACCCCGGGCCCCGGTCCCCCCACCACCCCCGGATCCCGGGCCCTCACCACCCCCCGAACCCTGAGTCCTCCTCCCCGGGAACCCTGATCCCTCCTCCCCGGGGGTAGGGCTGCGGCTCCACCCTGAGGGGGAGAAGGCTCCACCCCGAGCACGAGGTCAACAGGGGTGCGGCCGGGTGACACTGGATCAGGGACCTTTGAGGGTCGGTCCCTTACGGGGGTTGGAGCACGGGGGTCCTTGCCGGGCGGCAAGCAAGCACTCGTAGGATGGCGCCCGAACCTACTTACCTGCCGACCGGTAAGGGGCTGCCTCCGCGCGCCTCCGGCCGGTCCTGCCGCTGCCCGGCGGCCCGTTCCACGGGGCTGCGGTGAACCATGCCCAGGAGGCATCACGAGCATGTTCCCCCGACTAGGACAATTCGTCGTACGCCGTGCGTGGTGGGTGATCGCCGCATGGGTCGTCGCGGCCTTCGCGATCATCGCGGGCGCGCCCCAGCTGAAGTCCAACTCCGACGAGTCGACGTTCCTGCCCAAGCACTACGAGTCGATCCAGGCCTCGGACCTGCAGCAGAAGGCCTTCCCGTCCAACATCTCGCCCGGCGCGCTGCTGCTCTTCCAGCGCAACGACGGCGGCGCGCTGGACGACGGCGACAAGGCCACCATGGCCAAGGTCGTCCAGGGCCTGGCGGACAAGCACATCGAACTGGTCGACCAGGTCCTGCCGGTCAACGACCAGGGCTTCTCCGCGGACAAGAAGTTCGCGATGTCGATGGTCTCCATCGACAAGTCCAAGTTCGAGGACGAGAAGTTCCCCGAGGCCGCCAAGAAGCTCCGCGAGGAGGGCACCGCCCTCACCGCCGGCACCACCGTCAAGGTCCAGGTCGGCGGCCCGGCCGCGTCCAGCCTCGACCAGAAGGACGCCGGCTCCACCGCGCAGATGCTGATCGGCCTCGGCACGGTCGTGATCATCCTGCTCACGCTCGGCATCATCTTCCGCAGCCCGATCATCGCGCTGCTGCCCGTCGTCACCGTCATCGTGTACTCGATGGTCGCCAACGGTCTGATCGGCTTCGCCGCGGACTGGTTCGGGCTCAAGGCCGACAGCTCCATGGAGATGATCCTCACGGTCGTCCTCTACGGCGTCGGCACCGACTACTTCCTGTTCCTGATGTTCCGCTACCGCGAGCGGCTGCGGGCCGGGGACGACCGCAGGACGGCCGTGGCCAGCGCGGTCGGCCGGGTCGGCGAGGCCATCACCTCCGCCGCCGGCGCCGTCGTGGTCGCCTTCGCCGTGCTCGTCCTGTCCAGCCTCGGCATGTTCAAGGCGCTCGGCCCCGCGCTGGCCATCGCCGTCGCGGTCACCGCGCTCGCCTCGGTCACCCTGGTGCCCGCGATCATCTCCCGCATCCCGGAGAAGGTCCTGTTCTGGCCCTCCAAGGCCTGGCAGCGCGAGCCGTCCAACGCCCGCTTCGCCGCGATCGGCCGCACCGTCGGCCGCCGCCCGGCCGCCACCGCCCTGGTCTCCGGCCTGGTGATGGTCGGCCTCGCGGTCGCCGCGCTCGGGTACAAGGGCACCTTCGACATGGCCGGCAGCTCCATGCCGAAGACCAAGGAGTCGATGGTCGTCCAGGACACCATGGCCAAGGCCTTCTCGGCCGGCGCCGCCGACCCGGCGCACGTCTACCTGACCAGCCAGAACGGCAGCAAGCTCGACCCGGCCGCCCTCCAGGACTACGTCTCCGACCTGGGCAAGGTCGCGGGCGTCTCCGAGGCCGCCATGGACCCCAAGGCCGGCGTCAGCCCGGACGGCCAGACCGTCGACATCACCGTCGTCCTCACGGACGACTCGGCCAGCAACAAGGCCATCGACACCATCGGCGACGTCCGCAAGGTCGCGCACGACAAGGCGCCCGAGGGCACCAAGGCGCTGGTGGCCGGCACCGCCTCCGTGTACAAGGACATCAACACGGCGATGGCGCACGACTACAGCCTGGTCTTCCCGATCGCCGCCGTGCTGATCATGATCATCCTGGGCCTGCTGCTGCGCAGCATCGTCGCCCCCTGGTACCTGATGGCCTCGGTCGGCCTCGGCTTCGGCGCCACCCTCGGTGCCACCACCCTGGTCTTCAAGGACTTCAAGGGCGAGCCCGGCCTGATGTTCATGCTGCCGATCCTGATCTACCTGTTCGTGGTCGCGCTCGGCACCGACTACAACATCCTGATGATCGCCCGACTGCGGGAGGAGGCCCGCGAGGGCCGCAGCCCGCGCGAGGCGGCCAGCATGGCCATCCGCCACGGCGGCCCGACCGTCGCCGCCGCCGGCTTCATCCTGGCCGCGACCTTCGCCACGATGCTGCTGGCCGGCAACACCCTGTCCAGCGAGATGGGCTTCTCGATCGCCATGGGCATCCTCATCGCCGCCTTCGTGATGGCGATGTTCTTCACCCCGGCGCTCACCGCGCTGCTCGGCCAGCGCGCCTGGTGGCCCGGCCGCGCCGACACCGGCGGCCACGGAGCGGGCCAGGCCCCGCTCGCCGACGCCCACGGCATGCCGGAGCCGGCCGGCCGGCGCTGACCGGACCCAGCCGCGACAGGCGGCGCCCCGCTTCGGCGGGGCGCCGCCTGCCCCGTTCCCGGGGCCCGCAAACGTGATCTCCCAGGCCCTAAATCCCCGGTCAATCGGGGTGGCGCCGTGCTACAGTCGAAGCAGTTGCAGTTTTGGTTCCCATGAACGTATGTGTGCGCCTGCTGGTTCCAACCAACAGGCGCATTTGTTTTGTCCGGTGTTTCAGTCTCCGGATGGGGATCGCGGCTACTTCGGGATTCACGAGGTGTGAATCCCTGATGCCCCAGTATGAGGAGACGGTTATGGCTACCGGCACCGTGAAGTGGTTCAACAGCGAAAAGGGCTTCGGCTTCATCGAGCAGGACGGCGGCGGCCCGGACGTCTTCGCCCACTACTCGAACATCGCCGCCCAGGGCTTCCGCGAGCTGCTCGAGGGCCAGCGCGTCGAGTTCGACGTGACCCAGGGCCAGAAGGGCCCGCAGGCCGAGAAGATCACCGTCATCGGCTGACGTCAGCCTCCACGCTGACGCGCGATCTCGTGATCTCGTGAAGCGGGGGCCCGCACCGGACACCGGTGCGGGCCCCCGTTCATGCCGCCGAACGGCCGGGGCGGCGCACTCCAGGACGACGGCCGAAACAGCCCCGCACGCGGGCTGACGACCGACGAAACGGAGACCCCGTGACCACCCCTGCCCGCCCGCCGCGCGACCGCGCCGCCACCGCCCGTACCGACGCCCGCGGCGACCAGGCCCGCCGTGGCGCGAACACCGAGCGCACCGCCCGGACGGACCGCACCGAGCGCGCCGGCGACCGCCCGCGCAAGCCGCGCGGCCGCACCGGCGCCCCCAAGCAGACCGGCGCCCCCAAGGGCGCCCGCCGCGCCGCCGTGCCCGAGGCCGCCGACTTCACCGTCGTCGAGGGCACCCCGGCCCGCCCGCCGGCGGCCACCTTCGCCGAGCTCGACCTGCCCAAGGCGATCCTCAGCGCGCTCACCCGCGAGGGCGTCACCGAGCCGTTCCCGATCCAGGGCGCCACCCTGCCGGACTCCATCGCCGGGCGCGACGTGCTCGGCCGCGGCCGCACCGGCTCCGGCAAGACCCTCGCCTTCGGCCTGCCGCTGCTCGCCCGCACCGCCGGACGCCGCGCCGTCGCCCGCTACCCGCTGGCCCTCGTGCTGGTGCCCACCCGCGAGCTCGCCCAGCAGGTCACCGAGGCGCTCACCCCCTACGCCACCGCCGTCAACCTGCGGATCACCACCGTCGTCGGCGGTATGTCGATCAACCGGCAGTCCAACGCGGTGCGCCGCGGCACCGAGGTCCTGGTCGCCACCCCGGGCCGCCTCGACGACCTGATCGGGCGCGGCGACGTCATCCTCTCCGACGTCGCGATCACCGTCCTCGACGAGGCCGACCAGATGGCCGACATGGGCTTCCTGCCGCAGGTCAGCAAGCTGCTGGAGCAGGTCGCCGAGGGCGGGCAGCGGATGCTGTTCTCCGCCACCCTGGACCGCAACGTCGACCGCCTGGTCAAGCGCTTCCTCACCGACCCGGTGACCCACTCCGTCGACCCCTCGGCCGGCGCCGTCACCACCATGGACCACCACGTCCTGCAGCTCGACCCGGCCGACAAGGCCTCCACCACCGCGCACATCGCCTCCCGCGAGGGCCGGGTGATCATGTTCGTGCACACCAAGCACGGCGCCGACCGGCTCGCCAAGCAGCTGCTCGCCAACGGCGTCAAGGCCGCGGCCCTGCACGGCGGCAAGTCCCAGCCGCAGCGCAACCGCGTCCTCGACCAGTTCCGCGACGGCCACGTCACCGCGCTGATCGCCACCAACGTCGCCGCCCGCGGCATCCACATCGACGGCCTCGACCTCGTCGTCAACGTCGACCCGCCGGTCGACCACAAGGACTACCTGCACCGCGGCGGCCGCACCGCCCGGGCCGGCGAGTCCGGCACCGTCGTCACCCTGGTGCTGCCCGAGCAGCGCCGCGAGGTCAACCGGCTGATGACCGTCGCCGGCATCCGCCCCACCGTCACCAAGATCCGCCCCGGCGACGCCGACCTCACCCGGATCACCGGCGCCCGCACCCCCAGCGGCGTCCCGGTCAGCATCGCGGTGCCCGTGCCCGTCGTCGAGCCCGCCGCCGCGGCCAAGTCCGACAAGCCCGCCACCCCGCGCCGCCGGCCCGGCAAGCGCTCCGCGCTGCCCGCCGACGTCGACATGAACGGCAACCCGCGCCGCCCCCGCCCCAAGACCGCCCAGGGCGGCGGCACCGGGCGCCCGCAGGCCGCCGGCTTCATCGGCCGCTCCGCCGGCCGCGCCAAGCCCGGCAGCGGCACCAAGTCCGGCTCCAACTACGGCACCGGCCGCCAGCGCCGCACCTTCGAGTAGCACGGCCCGGCCCTTCGGAACGGCCGCGGCGGGGCCCAGCCCCGCCCCGGCCGTTCCGTTGTTCGGGCGCCCCCGCGATGTTGGCGAGGTGCAGTTTTATGTACATCACCAACATCGATCGACGGAGGTGCCGGATGTCCGTGACGCAGATCGACATCGATGACGAGGCGCTGGAGCGTGCGATGACGCTCGCGGGCGTGCGGACGAAGAAGGAAGCCGTCAACCTCGCGCTGCGCTACTACGCGGAGCGGCAGGAACGCGCGGCCCGCATCAGCGGGCACTTCGAGCGGGCCGAGCACTGGGGAGCGGTCGAGCAGGCCGAGCGGCTGCACCGGGCGGAGAAGGACGCCCGGTGATCTACCTCCTCGACACTCCGCGCTCTTCCGGCTGGTGTGCGAGCCGAAGCTCCAGGCGGCCTGGTACGACGCGATCGACGCGGGGTCGATCGCGTCGTGCTATCCGCAGCGCGCCGAGTTCCTCTACAGCGCGCGCGACGGCCGGGAGTACGACGAGATCTCCGAGATGTTCGCCGATCTCTATCCGGACGTCTCGGTGCCGAAGAACGCGGGGCGCTGGATCGACACCGTGCAGCGGCGGATGGCCCTCGCCGGGCAGCACCGCAGCGCCTCCGCGGTCGACCTCGTGATCGCGGCGACCGCCGCGCACCACGGGCTGACGGTCCTCCACGACGACGCGGACTACCGGACCGTGGCACGGCACGCCCCCGACCTCGGGGAGCACGGCATCCTGGACTGCGGCTGAGCCGGGCTCACGCCGCGGCGAGGGCCCCGGCGGCGCCGCGCGCCTCGTCGTAGCGGCGCAGGAGCAGGGCGGCGAGTTCCGGGGCGGCGCCGAGGACGGGGGCGAGCAGGTCGGCTCCGGCGGCGGCCCCGGCGATGCGGTCGGGCAGCCGGCCGGGGGCGAGCAGGTAGGGGGAGACGGCGGTGCGCTCGGCGCCGGCGGCGTGCAGGGCGGCGAGCGCGTCGGGTACCCGCGGCCCGGCTGCCGACGCGTAGGCGACCTCGACGGCGGCCCAGCCGCGGGTGCGCCGCCACTCGGCGGCGACCGCCCGGGTGGCGGCGTCGGCGGCCGGGTCCGAGGAGCCGGCCGCCGCCAGGACCACGCCGGTGCGGGCCCGCACGGCCGCGTCGCGCACCGCCGGAGCGGCCTCGGCGAGGCGGCGGTCCAGGGCGGCGAGCAGCAGCGGGGACGGCCCGAGGACGTCGGCGACGGGCAGCGCGGAGCCGGCCGAGCGCAGCGCGGCGGGGATGTCGTGCTTGGCGTGGTAGGCCCGGTTGAGCAGCAGCGGCACGGCGACCGCCCCCGCGCCGCCCGCCCCGGCGGCGAACCGCCCGACGACCTGCGGCAGCCGCGGCGCGCAGTGGTCGAGGTAGGCGGTGGCGACCTCCAGGCCGGGCCGTGCCGCCCGGACCCGCTCGACCAGGGCGGCCACGGTGGCGGCGTGCCGCGGGTCGCGGCTGCCGTGGGCGACGAGCAGCAGGGCGGGCGTCACGGTCACGGCCTCACTTGGTGGCGGCCAGCAGGCCGCGGTTGCGCAGCACCCGGCGCTCGACCGGGGTGAACACCAGCAGCTCGATGGCGATGCCGACGAACAGGATGAGGATGATGCCGAGCAGCACCCCGGACATGTCGGAGAACTCGCGCTGGTCCTCCAGGAAGCGGCCGAGGCCGCGCCCGAGGTCGGGGGAGGAGGCGACGAGTTCGGCGGCCATCAGCGAGCGCCAGGAGAACGCCCAGCCCTGCTTGAGCCCGGCGAGGTAGCCGGGCAGCGCGGCCGGGATGAGGACGTGTCGGGCGCCGGCCAGGCCGGTGGCGCCGATGGTGCGCCCGGCGCGCAGGAACAGCGGCGGCACCTGGTCGATGCCGGCGACCAGGCCGTTGGCGATGGACGGGACGGCGCCGAGCAGGATGACCGCGTACATCATCGAGTCGTTGATGCCGAGCCAGATCACCGCGGCGGGCACCCAGGCGACCGAGGGCAGCGACTGCAGGCCCTGGAGCACCGGCCCGATCGCGGTGCGCACGGGCCGGACGCGGGCGACGACCAGGCCGATCGGGGTGCCGATGACGACGGCGAGCAGGAAGCCGGACAGGCCGCGCCACACGCTGGTCCAGATGATGGAGAACAGCGTGCCCTGGTACCAGAGGTCCTGCAGGGAGTGCCACACGTCCAGCGGGCTGGGCAGCTTGTAGGAGGAGGTGAGGTGCAGGCTGTACGCGCCCTGCCACAGGGCGAGGACCACGACGACGCCGATCAGCGGCGGCAGGGCCTTGGTGCGCAGCACCTCGCCGAGCGAACTGCGCTGGGCGGACACCGAGTCCAGGGCGTCCAGGCCCGCGCCGACCTCGGCGGTGTCGCCGCCGGCGCGGGCGGGGGCGGTGTCAGTGCTGGACATGGCGGCGGATCTCCCCACGCAGTTCTTCGGTGATCTCGATGGACAGGTCGGCGACGCCGGAGGACTCGATGCGGCGCGGCTGCGGCAGGTCGATCCGCCATTCCCGGGCGACCCGGCCGGGGCGGGAGGAGAGCAGGACGACGCGCTGGGCCAGTCGTACGGCCTCGCGCACGTTGTGGGTGACGAACAGGACGCTGAGCTGCCGTTCGGCCCAGATCCGGGTGATCTCGTCGTGCAGGACGTCGCGGGTGATGGCGTCGAGCGCGGCGAACGGCTCGTCCATCAGCAGCACCTTGCTGCCCTGGGCGAGCGCCCGGGCCATCGCGACGCGCTGGCGCATGCCGCCGGACAGCTCGTGCACCCGCTTGCCGTACGAGCCGCCGAGGCGGACGAGTTCGAGCAGGCGCTCGGCCTCGGCGCGGCGTTCGGGGCGGGGCACGCCGGCGAGCTTGAGGGCGAGTTCGATGTTCTTGCCGGCGGTGAGCCAGGGGAACAGCGCGTGCTCCTGGAACATCAGCGCCGGGCGGCCGCCGGTCACCTCGATGGTGCCGGCGGAGGGCCGGTCGAGGCCGGCGACGAGGTTGAGCAGGGTGGACTTGCCGCAGCCGGAGGCGCCGAGCAGGGTGACGAATTCGCCGGGGGCGACGTCGAGGGTGATGTCGTCGAGGACGTCGGTGCGGGCGCCGGGGCGGCCGAAGGACTTGTGGACGTGCGAGATCCGGACGGCGGGCGCGCCGCCGGGGGCGGCGGCGTCGGCCGGGCCGGGCGAGCTGGTCAGTGCCATGCTCACGCGCCCACCTCGCTGCGCTCGGCGAGGGCATTCGCCCACGCGCACCTCTTGATGATTCGCTCGCTGCGCTCGGTCATGCGGGCACCTCCTGCGAGTGCGGTCTGGTCCTGCGGGGGAGAGGGCTGGCGGGTCGGAGCCGGGGTCCGGGCCCCGCCCGCGCCGGTGGGCATCGATCGGGGATCGACCGGGCGGGCGGGGCCGGACCGCGGAGTCACTTGGTGCCGAGTCCGGCGTCCGCCACGGCGGGCAGGCTCTTGGCCGCGAGGACCTTGTTCAGCAGGGTGAGGTCGTAGATGCCGTTCAGGTTCGGCTTCTTGAGCAGGCCGGCGGTGACGGCGTGGTCGGCCTCGGCCTGCAGGGTGCCCGCCAGGGGGTCGTCCAGGAACTCGACGCCGGCCCAGGCCGGGTCCAGGACCGCCGGCTCCAGGGCGTTGCCGGCCTCCTTCTTGATGGCGTCGTTGGCGTCGGCCTTGGCCTTGTCCGGGTTGGCCTTGATGAAGGCGTTGGTGTTCACGGAGCCGCGCAGTACGGCCTCCACCACGTCCGGGTGCTCCTTGAGGAACTTCTGCGAGACGATGATGTTGGTGATCACGAACTTCTTGTCCGGCCAGACGTCCTTCTCGTCGAGCAGGACCTTCGCGCCGAGGGTGACCAGCTTGGATGCGGTCGGCTCGGGCACCCAGGCGCCGTCGATGGAGCCCTGCCGGTAGGCGTCGGGGGTGACCTTGTTGTCGGTGCGCACCACCGACACGTCACCCGCGCCGGAGGCCGCGTCGACCTTGAGGCCCTTGCCGGCCAGGTAGTTGAGCAGCGCCACGTCCTGGGTGTTGCCGAGCTGGGGGGTGGCGATCTTCTTGCCCCTGAGGTCGTCCAACGAGGCGACCTTGTCGGGGTTGACGACGAGCTTGACGCCGCCGGAGGCCGAACCGCCGATGATCCGCAGCGACTTGCCGTCCGACTTGGTGTAGCCGTTGATGGCGGGGGAGGGGCCGATCCAGCCGATGTCGATGGAGCCGGCGTTGAGCGCCTCGATCTCGGCCGGGCCCGCGTTGAAGATCTGGGTCCTGACCTGGGTGGCGCCCAACTCCTTCTGGAATATGCCTTCCTGGAGGCCGACCAGCGGGGTGCCGTGGGTGAGGTTGGCGAAGTAGCCGATCTTCACGGTGTCCGCGGAGAGCTTCGCGCCGCCGGCGCCGCCCGTCACGGTGGCGGCGGTGTCCGCCTTCTTGTCGTCGGCCTTGGAGCCGTAGCTGCAGGCGGACAGCAGGGCGGCGGCGGTCAGGGCGGCGACGGCGACCGCGGCGCGGCGTCTGATCCGGCCGGCGTTCGGGCGGTTTCGGGTATGCGAAGCTACCTGGTTCGATGCCATGGTGAAGTCCAATTCACAGACGGACCGTCAGGAGACGGTCTCGGGGGACGTGGCGGTCGTCCTTAGGACGGCCGAGGATCGCAACAGCCCTGTCGGCCCACACATCGGGTCAGGCCGCCCTGGCCGCTGCCGAGGACGCCGCTGCCGATGCGGCCGCCTTCCTTGTCCATGCCCGAGAACGCCTCGCTGGGCATCAGACCCGGTCCTCCTCGCGGGGTGCGTCGGTGGTGCGTGCGGTCGCGAAGGCCTCGCCCGCCATGCCGGCGGTGAGGGTGGTGCCGTCCGCCGGGTCGATCAGCAGGAACGAGCCGGTGCGGCGGTTGGCCGCGTAGTCGTCGAGGGCCAGCGGCTCGGCGGTGCGCAGCACCACGTGGCCGATGTCGTTGACGTTCAACCCCTCGGGGGCGGAGCGGTGTTCGAGGCCCCCTTCGCCGATCGGCGCGGTGATGTCGATCCGGTAGGAGATCTCCTTGACCAGCGCCCGCACGGTGCGGGTGGTGTGCTTGAGCAGCACCTTGTCGCCGGCGCGCAGCGGCCGCTCGTCGAGGTGGCTGACGGTGGCCGCGATGTCCTTCGTGGGCGCGGGGGCGGCCCCGGCGGCGATCAGGTCGCCGCGGGAGACGTCGAGGTCGTCGGCGAGCCGGACGGTGACGGACTGCGGCGCCCAGGCGATCTCGGTGGCGGTGCCGAGCGCGTCGATCCCGGCGACGGTGGTGGTGTGCCCGGAGGGCAGCACGGTGACCGGGTCGCCGACCCGCAGCACGCCGGAGGCCAACTGGCCCGCGTAGCCGCGGTAGTCGGGGTGTTCCTCGGTCTGCGGGCGGATCACGTACTGGACGGGGAAGCGGGCGGGCTCCTCGCTCGGGTCGCTGCCGACCGGGACGGTCTCCAGGTGCTCCAGCAGGGTGGGGCCGCCGTACCAGTCCATGTGCGCGGACGGTTCGACGACGTTGTCCCCGGCGAGGGCGGAGATCGGCACGGCGAGCACGTCGGTGACGCCGAGGGAGGCGGCGTAGGCGGTGAACTCCTCGGCGATGGCGGCGAACGCGGGTTCGGCGTAGTCGACGAGGTCCATCTTGTTGACGGCCAGCACCACGTGCGGCACCCGCAGCAGCGCGGCGACGGCGGCGTGCCGGCGGGTCTGCTCGACGACGCCGTTGCGGGCGTCGACCAGGACGACGGCGAGTTCGGCGGTGGAGGCGCCGGTCACCATGTTGCGGGTGTACTGCACGTGCCCGGGGGTGTCGGCGAGGATGAACCGCCGCCGGGGGGTGGCGAAGTAGCGGTAGGCGACGTCGATGGTGATGCCCTGCTCGCGTTCGGCCCGCAGGCCGTCGGTGAGCAGCGCGAGGTCGGGCGCGTCCTGGCCGCGGCTGCGGGAGGCGTGCTCGACGGCCTCCAGCTGGTCGGCGAGCACGGACTTCGAGTCGTGCAGCAGCCGGCCGACCAGGGTGGACTTGCCGTCGTCGACGGATCCGGCGGTTGCGAAGCGCAGCAGCGACGTGGCGGTTGCAGTGCTCATCCTAGAAGTACCCCTCGCGCTTGCGGTCTTCCATCGCGGCCTCGGACAGCTTGTCGTCGGCGCGGGTGGCGCCGCGCTCGGTGAGGCGGCTGGCGGCGATCTCGGCGATCACGGCCTCGATGGTGGTGGCGTCCGAGTCGACGGCGCCGGTGCAGGACATGTCGCCCACGGTGCGGTAGCGGATCAGCCGCCGCTCGATGGGCTCGTGCTCCTTGGGGCCGCCCCACTCGCCGGCGGTCAGCCACATGCCGTTGCGGGAGAAGACGTCCCGCTCGTGCGCGTAGTAGATCTGCGGCAGTTCGATGCCCTCGCGCTCGATGTACTGCCAGACGTCCAGCTCCGTCCAGTTGGACAGCGGGAAGACCCGGACGTGCTCGCCGACGGCGTGCCGGCCGTTGTACAGCGACCACAGCTCGGGGCGCTGGCGGCGCGGGTCCCAGGCGCCGAACTCGTCGCGCAGCGAGAAGACGCGCTCCTTGGCGCGGGCCTTCTCCTCGTCCCGGCGGCCGCCGCCGAACACGGCGTCGAACCGGTTGTGCTCGATCGCGTCCAGCAGCGGCACGGTCTGCAGCGGGTTGCGGGTGCCGTCCGGGCGCTCGCGCAGCACGCCGCGGTCGATGAAGTCCTGGACGGAGGCGACGTGCAGGCGCAGATTGTGCTCGGCCGCCACGCGGTCCCGGTAGGCGATCACCTCGGGGAAGTTGTGGCCGGTGTCGACGTGCAGCAGCGCGAACGGGACGGGCGCCGGGGCGAAGGCCTTCAGCGCCAGGTGCAGCATGACGATGGAGTCCTTGCCGCCGGAGAAGAGGATCACCGGGCGCTCGAACTCCCCCGCGACCTCGCGGAAGATGTGCACCGACTCGGCCTCCAGCGCGTCCAGGTGGGACAGCGCGAAAGGGGTGTCTTCGGTGCGGAGCGGACTGTCGGTCGCGGTGGTCACGCGAGGCCCCTCTCGGTCAGGAATGCGTGCAGCTCGGCGGCGGACTCGGCGACCGCCCGGCCCTGCGTCTGCAGGCGCAGCTCCGGCGCCTCGGGCGCCTCGTACGGGTCGTCCACCCCGGTCAGGCCGGAGATCTCGCCGGCCGCCTGCTTCGCGTACAGGCCCTTGACGTCCCGTTCGGCGCACAGCTCGACCGGGGTGGCGACGTGGATCTCCAGGAACGCGGTGCCGTTCCCGGTGTGCCGCTCGCGCACGGCGGCCCGCGAGTCCGCGAACGGGGCGATCACCGGGGCGAGCACCTTGACGCCGTTGGCGGCCAGCTTCTCGGCGACGAAGCCGATCCGGGTCACGTTGGTGTGCCGGTCCTCGCGGGAGAAGCCGAGGCCCTTGGAGAGGAACTCGCGGATCTCGTCGCCGTCCAGGACCTCGACCTTGTGGCCCTCGGCGCGCAGCCGCTCGGCCAGCGCGAACGCCAGCGTGGTCTTGCCCGCGCTCGGCAGCCCGGTCAGCCACACGGTGGCGCCGCGCTCGCAGGGGGCGGCCGCGGGGGCCGCCTCTGCGGCTCCGGCGGCGGCCAGGGTGTCAGCTGTCACGGTTCTTTCCTTACGCGAGTGGTGATGGATGGTCAGCGGCTTCAGAGGTGGATGCCGCACTCGGTCTTGCCGGAGCCCGACCAGCGGCCGGCCCGGGCGTCCTCGCCCTCGCCCGGCTTGCGGGTGCAGGACAGCGGCGAGCAGCCGATCGAGGTGTAGCCCTCCCACAGCAGCGGGTTGAGCAGCACCCCGTTCGCGGCGACGTAGGCGTCCACGTCCTGCTGCGTCCACCGGGCGATCGGGGCGATCTTGACCTTGCGGCGCCTGGCGTCCCACGCCACCACCGGGGTGTTCGCCCGGGTCGGCGACTCGTCCCGGCGCAGGCCGGTCGCCCAGGCGTCGTAGCCGCCGAGGCCGCGGTTCAGCGGCTCGACCTTGCGCAGCGCGCAGCACAGGTCCGGGTCGCGGTCGTGCAGGTTCGGCCCGTGCTCGGCGTCCTGCTCGGCCACGGTCTTCAGCGGCTTCAGCGTGATGACGTTGACCGGCATGGTCGCCGCCACCGCGTCGCGGGTGCCGATGGTCTCCGGGAAGTGGTAGCCGGTGTCCAGGAACACCACGTCCACGCCAGGGAACACCGAGGAGGCCAGGTGGGCGACCACCGCGTCCTCCATCGAGGAGGTGACGCAGAAGCGGGCGCCGAAGGTGTCGGCGGCCCAGCGCAGGATCTCCTGCGGCGTGGCCTCCTCCAGCTCGCGGCCGGCCCGCTCCGCGAGCTCCGCGTGGTCAGTCGCGGTGCTGCTCATGTGACGTACCCCCGTTGGTCGGTGACAGCAGGCCGAGGAACTTCAGCCGGAAGGCGCGGCGGCACCCGTGGCACTCCCAGGCGCCGTGCCCGGCCTCGGACGGGCGCAGGTCCTCGTCGCCGCAGTACGGGCAGTAGAACGGCGCGGCTCGCTCACTCATCGCCCACCTCGTTCCGCCCGGCGTCCGCCGCGCGGGACGCGTCCCGCTTGATCGGTTCGCGCGCTCCGCTCGGTTCGCTCGCTTCGATCGGTTCGCCCGCTCCGCTCGGTTCGCTGCTCACGACAGCTGCTCCTCGCTGGCCCGGGCCGCCCACTGGGCGAAGCGCTCGCCCTCGGCGCGGTCGGCCCGGTAGCGGGTCAGGACGCGCTCGATGTAGTCGGGCAGGGCGGCGCTGGTGACCTTGAGGCCGCGGACCTTGCGGCCGAAGCCGGCCTCCAGGCCGAGCGCGCCGCCCAGGTGCACCTGGTAGCCCTCGACCTGCTCGCCGTTCTCGTCGGTGACGAGCTGGCCCTTGAGGCCGAAGTCGGCGACCTGGATGCGGGCGCAGGCGTTCGGGCAGCCGTTGATGTTGATGGTCAGCGGCTCGTCGAAGTCCGGGAGGCGCTTCTCCAGCTCGTCGATGAGCGTGCGGCCGCGCTGCTTGGTCTCGACGATGGCGAGCTTGCAGTACTCGATGCCGGTGCAGGCCATGGTGCCGCGGCGGAACGGCGACGGGGTGACCCGCAGGTCGAGCGCCTCCAGGCCGGCCACCACCGCGTCGACGTGCTCCTCGGCGACGTCGAGGATCAGCATCTTCTGCTCGGTGGTGGTGCGGACCCGGTCGCTGCCGTGCGCGGCGGCGAGGTCGGCGACCTCGCCGAGCAGCTTGCCGTCGACGCGGCCGACGCGCGGCGCGAAGCCGATGTAGTACCGGCCGTCCTTCTGCCGGTGCACGCCGACGTGGTCGCGCCAGCGGGAGGCGGGCTCGACCGGCGCCGGGCCGTCGATCAGCTTGTCCTTCAGGTACTCGTCCTCCAGCACCTGACGGAACTTCTCCGTGCCCCAGTCGGCGACCAGGAACTTCAGCCGGGCGCGGTTGCGCAGCCGGCGGTAGCCGTAGTCGCGGAAGATGCCGATCACCCCGCCGAAGACGTCCGGCACCTGCTCCAGCGGCACCCAGGCGCCCAGCCGCACGCCCAGCTTGGGGTTGGTGGACAGGCCGCCGCCGACCCACAGGTCGAAGCCGGGCCCGTGCTCGGGGTGGACGACGCCGACGAAGGCGACGTCGTTGATCTCGTGCGCGACGTCCAGCGCCGGCGAGCCGGAGACCGCGGCCTTGAACTTGCGCGGCAGGTTGGAGAAGTCCTTGTTGCCGATGAAGCGGCGCTGGATCTCCTCGATCGCCGGGGTGCCGTCGATGATCTCGTCCTCGGCGACGCCGGCCACCGGGGAGCCGAGGACGGCGCGCGGGGTGTCGCCGCAGGCCTCGGTGGTGGACAGGCCCACGGCCTCCAGCTTGCGCCAGATCGCCGGGACGTCCTCGATCCGGATCCAGTGGTACTGGATGTTCTGGCGGTCGGTCAGGTCGGCGGTGCCGCGCGCGTACTGCTCGGAGACCTCGGCGACGGCCTTCAGCTGGGCGACCGTCAGCCGGCCGCCGTCGATCCGCACCCGGAGCATGAAGTACTCGGCGTCCAGCTCGTGCGGCTCCAGGATCGCGGTCTTGCCGCCGTCGATGCCCTCCTTGCGCTGGGTGTAGAGCCCCCACCAGCGCATCCGGCCCCGCAAGTCGGTCGGGTCGATCGAGTCGAAGCCCCGCTGCGCGTAGATCGTCTCAATACGTGTCCGTACGTTGAGACCGTCGTCGTCCTTCTTGAACTGCTCGTTGGCGTTCAGCGGGGTGAAGTGCCCCATGCCCCACTGGCCCTCACCGCGGTGACGGGTCACCTTGCGAGCCGCGGCGGGGCGGCGCGCGGCCGGGCTTTCGGCCGTGGGCTCGGCAGTCTCGGGGGACGTGGCCATGATGAAGTCCTTCGGGGCAGGTGGCGCTGGTGCCGGATGGGTCGCGAGGCGTGCTCAGCCGTGCGGTGCTGCTGTGACCTGCGGATTCCTCAGGAATGTTCCCGTGATCGGGAGAGCAGTGACCGGGGCCGGGCGGGCGCCTGCGCATCCGCTTCTGCGGGGATGGCGATGGTGGGTGGCGCCGGGTGCGGTGGTGCGGCGGGGTGGGCTCAGGTCACCGGACAGATGGCGCTGGACACGCGAAGGAGATCGACGTGAAGTCGACCAACCAGGGTGGTTCCGGCGCTAGGCATGGCAAGAGATTCGCACGGCGCGGGACTCGCGGTCCACCAACATCCGAATGCTGGACTCTCCGGTTCCGGAATACGGGACGCTCGGCGGTTCCCGCCGCTCCCCGCCCGGCCGCCCGGCCACGCCCCGGGACCCCGGGGAGATCAACCGCGGCGCCCCGGCCCGATACCGTTACCCCTGTGCAAGCAGCAGGCGAAACGAGCAGACCGACCCCCGAACGCCCCTCCCGGCGTCGCGGCAAGGGCTCCCGGCGCGCGGCCAAGCCGGTCACCTGGCGCCGCACCGCGTGGGACCTGGTCAAGGACACCACCAACACCTGCGTCGAGTACCGGGTCACCGGCCTCGCCGCCGAGGCGGCCTTCTTCACCCTGCTGTCCATCCCACCGCTGCTGCTCGGCGTCGCCGCCACCCTCGGCTACCTCGACTCCTTCCTCGGCGCGGGCACCATCGAGCGCCTCAAGCACGACATCATCACCGCCTCCGGGACGGTCCTGTCGCAGTCCTCGGTCAAGGACGTCGTCGAACCGCTGCTCGACCAGGTCTTCGGCCACACCCGGCCCGACCTCATCTCGATCGGCTTCCTGCTGTCGCTCTGGTCCGGCTCCCGGGCGCTCTACATCTTCATCGACACCATCACCGTCATGTACGGCCTCGACGGCAAGCGCGGCATCGTCAAGACCCGGCTGATGTCGCTCGGCCTCTACCTCGGCGCCCTGGTGATCGGCGCGTTCGTGCTGCCCCTGCTGATGGCCGGGCCCGGACTGGTCGAGAACGCCGTCCCCGGCATCGCCGGACTCGTCGGCGCCACCTACTGGCCCGTCGCCATCCTGCTGCTGATCGTCTCCCTCACCACCCTCTACCACCTCGCCGTCCCCGTCTCCACGCCCTGGCGCGAGGACATCCCGGGCGCCCTCGTCGCCCTCGTCGTGCTCGTCTTCTGCAGCGTCGGCCTGCGCCTCTACCTGGTCAGCTCGGTCGAGGTCCCCTCGGCGTACGGCTCGCTCGCCGCGCCCGTCGCCGTCCTGCTGTGGATCTTCGTGGTCGCCCTCGCCGTCCTCATCGGCGCCGCCATGAACGCCGCCATAGACCGCCGCTGGCCCACCCTCGAAACCGCCGACGCCCGCGCCGAGAACGAACGCGCCCACGAGGAGGCCGCCGCCGCCGTCGTCCGCGAGGTCGCCGCCCGCCGGGCCGTCGAACGCGCCCGGCGCGCCCGCGAACTCGGCCTCGCCGAAGGCCACGAGGAGGAGTGGGGCGAGGACGAGAACGACGACGTCGACGCGCCCTCCGAGTACCCCGAGCGCTGGGCCGACGTCCTCGCCGCCGACAACGTCCGCGGCCGCCTCACCGCCCGCGGCGGGCCGCACCACCGGCCGGCCCCGCCGCCGCCCGACAGCGACCGGCCCACCGGGCCGCCGCCCGGGCCGCCACCGGGGCAGCAGGTGCCCGGCTACCCGCCGCGGCCGCCGTGGGAGCAGCAGTAGGGGGCGCGGCCGGGGGCGCCGCGCGCGCTCTCCCGGCTCCCTGACGGGCGGCCGGGTTCCCGTGCGGGGGCGGTCGCCGGAGGGGCGGGGTGCCGGTGTACGGGCAGGGCCTCCCCCGCGGGTGCGGGGGAGGCCCTGGTGCGTCCGCCGGGTGGCCGTCCGGCGGGCTGCGCGTCCGTCAGGCGGTCGCCGGACCGGGCGGGGTCTGGCCGGGGTGGCCCGGGGAGCCGTAGCCCTGGCCCGGGTGGGCCCCCGACGAGTCCTGACCGGGGCCGCCGAAGGCCTGGCCGCCGAAGCTCTGCCCGCCGTGGTTCTGGCCGCTCAGGCCCTGACCGCCGAAGCTCTGGCCGCTCAGGTCCTGACCGCCGAAGCTCTGGCCGCTCAGGTCCTGACCGCCGAAGCTCTGGCCGCTCAGGCTCTGCCCGCCGAAGCCCGGGGCGCCGTACTCCTGCCCGCCGTTCGGCTGGGCGCCGTGGTCGCGGGCGGGCGGGTAGCCGTACGAGGGCTGCTCGGTGGGGGTGTGGCCGCCGCCGGGCGCGCCGTACGCGGGGCGCAGCTCGGTCGGGGCTCCCGGGTCGGCCCCGGCGCCCACCGGTCCGGCGCCGGCCGGTGCCGGGTCCGCCGCGGGCGCGGGCTGCGCCGAGCCCGCGGACGGCGCCGCGGAGGCGGCCGCGGCCGCCGGGCGGGGCTGCGCCGGAAGCGGCTCCGGGCTCACCTCGGCCGGGTCCATGGCGGTGCGCCCGGAGGAGTCGCTCAGCTTCACCAGCAGGGCGATCATCAGCCAGTTCGCCAGCAGCGACGAACCGCCCGCCGCCAGGAACGGCAGCGCCTTGCCCGTCAGCGGGACCAGCCCGCTCACCCCGCCCACGACCACGAACACCTGCAGCGCCAGCGCCGCCGACAGGCCGGTCGCCAGCAGCTTGCCGAACGGGTCGGTCAGGCCGACCGCGGTGCGCAGCCCGCGCTGGATCAGCAGCACGTACACCAGCAGGATCGCCGTCACCCCGGCCAGGCCGAGCTCCTCGCCGATCGTGGTGAAGACGAAGTCGCTGCGCCCGGCGAAGCCGATCAGCCACGGCCGGCCCGAGCCCAGGCCCGTCCCGGTGATGTGCCCGGTGCCCAGGCTGAACAGCGCCTCGGCGGGCTGGTCGGAGATGATCGCCTTGTCGTGGTGCTCGTTGTAGATGTCGAGGGGGTGCAGCCAGGCTTCGACGCGCCCGTGCACGTGCGGCTCCACCGTGCCGACCACGCCCGCGCCGCCGACCGCCATCAGCAGGCCGAGCACCACCCAGCTGGTGCGCTCGGTCGCCACGTACAGCATGACGACGAAGATGCCGAAGAAGATCAGCGAGGTGCCGAGGTCGCGTTCGAAGACCAGCACCAGCAGGCTGACCACCCAGATCGCCAGCACCGGCCCGGCGTGCCGGCCGCGCGGCAGGGTCATCCCCCAGACCTTCCGGCCGGCCAGGGCCAGGGCGTCCCGGGAGGCCATCAGGTAGCCCGCGAAGAAGATGGTGATCGCGACCTTGACGAACTCGTCCGGCTCGAAGGACAGGCCGGCCAGCCGGATCCAGCGCTTGGCGCCGAAGCTGTCGCTCGGGGAGAACACCGGGGCCGCCAGCAGGATCAGCGCGCCGGCCATCAGCAGGTAGACGTACCGCTGGAAGAAGCGGTGGTGCTTGACGAAGACGATCAGGCCGAGCGCCACCGCCACCGAGATGAACGTCCACATCAGCTGCGAGGGCGCGGCCGGGACCTTCTGGTAGTCCCGGAACGCGGCCCCGTAGCTGACGTCCAGCCGGTCCAGCAGCATCAGGCCGAAGCCGGTCAGGAACACGCCGAGCGGCAGGATCAGCGGGTCCGCGTACGGCGCGAACCGCCGCACCGTCAGGTGCGCCACCCCGGCCAGGCCCCCGAGCGCCAGCCCGTTCACCAGCAGCCCGGACGGCATCTTGTCGGTCAGTGCCAGATGGGCGGTGATGTTCCCCGCCAGGCAGACGGCCACCGCGAGCGCCAGCAGGCCCAGCTCGATGTTGCGGTGGCGCGCGGCCAGCCGGCGGCCCTCGCCGCGCTCAGTGCTTCGCACCTCTTGTCGTCCCCTTGTCATCACCCACGTGGCCGATATCGCCGACCGGTGCATCCTGCCAGACGAAGCGGGCCGTCCGCCGGTTGCGGCCAGGGGGTCGGAGCGGGCCGAACTTTGCCTTGGCAAAGCTTTGTTGGGATTGGGTAAAGCCTTGGTCAGGTCGCGGTATAGAGGCGGGCCCCGCGCGCGGCCGGGCGGCGGCCGGGCGCGATGATGACCGGGCGCCGCGGCCCCGCCCGGCGCCGGACCCGCCTCGCCCGGCGGGCCGCGGGTGCGGATGAGGTGAGCGGACGGATGAACGGCGCGGTGGACGGCCCGGCCCGGATGCTCGCCTACGGCGGACCGCCCGCCTGGCAGTGGTCCGACCTGGCCACCTCCTGGACCCTCGAACCGCTGGTCCTCGCCCTCTCGGTGCTGGCCGGCGCCTGGTACCTGGCCGCCGTGCGCACCGTCCACCGCGCTGGCGGCGAGCGCTGGCAGCCCACCCGCACCGCCGCCTTCCTCGGCGGCCTGCTGCTGTGGATCTGGTGCACCTGCTCCGGCCTCGGCGTGTACGAGCGGATCCTCTTCACCGACCGGGCCGTCCAGGTCGTGCTGCTGCTCATGGTCGTCCCGCTGCTGCTCGCCCTCGGCGCGCCCGTCTCGCTGCTGGTCGCCGCCTCGCCGGAGCGGCGGCGCGAGCGCATCCTGCGGGCGCTGCGCAGCCGGCCGTCGAAGGTGCTGATGTTCCCGGCCGTCTCGACGGCGCTGCTGATGGCGCCGCCGTGGCTGCTCTACTTCACGCCCTGGTACGAGTGGTCGGTGTCCAGCGGGCTGGGGAACGTGGTGCTGCACCTGGCCCTGGTGCTGCTGGGCCTCGCCTACTTCTGGCCGCGGCTGCAGCTCGACCCGGTCGGGCACGAGTACCCGCACCTGGTCGGGCTGTTCATCACCTTCGCCGAGGTGATCTTCGACGCGGGGCTGGGGATCGTGCTGATCTACGGCGGGCACCTCGTCGCCGAGCACTACTACGTGGCGCTCGGGCGGCCGTGGGGACCGAGCCTGGCGCAGGACCAGACCTGGGGCGGCAACGCCTTCTGGGTGCTGGGGGACCTGGTCGGCCTGCCGTTCCTCGCCGCGCTGGTGCGGCGGATGGTGGTGCAGGGGCGGGAGGAGATCAAGGCGGTGGACGCCGAGCTGGACGCCCGCTTCGAGGAGGCGGCTGCGCAGGCCCGGGAGGAGGGGCGGCCGGTGGAGGAGGAGGCTGGGATGCGGCCCTGGTGGCTGGACGACCCGAACCTCAAGCACCGGTACGGCGGGTAGCGGTGTTCCTCCGCCGGATGCGGGGCCAACTGTGCTCCTCGGTGGGTTCGCCGGGGGCCCCGGGTCGGCGTTCCCCGACCTTCACCGGTGCGTTTCCGCAGGTCAAAAATAGGTTGGCCCACCGCGGCCCGTCCGCTAGCGTGTGACACGTTCGGATCGGGGGCCAGTGAGTCGCCCGAGGAGTTCGGGGGCCGTTGGGCCGCCCGAGGAGCAGAGAGCAGGAGGTGTACCCCATGGCCGTCGTCGCCCCGATAGCTGCCCAGGGCAGCACTCGCGTTCACCTCCTTTTCCCGGCCGCCGGCTGACCCCTTCGCGTCAGCCGTAGCCCGCCGGGGTCACTCCTCCCGAAGGGCACACTGCGTTGTTCAACGCTGCCTCCGTTCCGTCGTTCTCTCTTTCCTCTTCCTTCTCTTCGTTCTCCGACGACTCCTTCGGAGACTCCCCGCTGTCCGGCTACGGCTGGACGTCCGAACTCGCCGAGGCGTTCGAGCCGCTCGCCGAGGCCGGTCTGGTCCCGGGCCGGATCGTCCGGGTCGACCGCGGCCAGTGCGACGCCGTCATCGCCGACCCGGAGACCGGCGACGTGCGCACCGTCCGGCTCGACACCCGGCCGGTCGGCGACGTCGACATGATCAACTGCCCGTGCACGGGCGACTGGGCCGCCGTCGACCTCTACGCCCAGCCGATGGCCGCCGTCTCCGCGCTGCTGCCGCGCTCCACCGCGATCATCCGCAAGGTGGCCGGCAAGCGCTCGGACGGCCAGGTGCTCGCGGCCAACGTCGACACCGTCCTGATCGCCTCCTCCCTCGCCGCCGACCCCGACCTCGGACGGATCGAGCGCTTCCTCGCCCTGGCCTGGGAGTCCGGCGCCGAGCCGCTGGTCGTCCTCACCAAGGCCGACCTGGTCGACGACGCCGACTTCATCCGCGCCGACGTCGAGGGGGTCGCCCCCGGGGTCACCGTGCTCGTGGTCAGCGCCGAGACCGGCGAGGGCATCGACGTCCTGCAGGCCTGCCTGCCGGGCACCACGGCCCTCATCGGCCAGTCCGGCGTCGGCAAGTCCACGCTGACCAACGCGCTGGCCGGCACCGCGGCGATGGCCGTCCAGGAGGCCCGCGCCGTCGACCAGAAGGGGCGCCACACCACGACCACCCGGGAGCTGATACCGCTGCCCGGCGGGGGCGTGCTGATCGACACCCCCGGGCTGCGCGAGGTCGGTCTCTACGGTGGCGAGGGCGTCGACCTGGCGTTCGCCGACATCGCCGAGCTGGCCGAGGACTGCCGCTTCCACGACTGCGGCCACCACACCGAGCCCGGCTGCGCCGTCCAGGCGGCACTGGCGGACGGCACGCTGCCGCAGCGCCGGATGGACAGCTACCTCAAGCTCCAGCGCGAGAACGAGTGGATCGCCTCGCGTTCGGACGCCCGGCTGGCTTCGGCCCGGCTGAAGAAGTGGAAGACGATCACCAAGTCCCAGCGCGCGGCGGGAGGCCCGGTCAAGCGTTGACGCGGTGAGGCGACGAGCAGTGGAGGGCGGCCTTCGGCGGCCGCCGGCCGCCCTCCACGGGGCTCGCAGGGGGCGATGCCCCAACAGCGGGCGGATGCATGGACGGCAGAGGCGGATGCCTCGACGGCCGGGTCCGCTTCAGGACCGCCGGCACCCCCTCCGCGGGATGGGGGATGGGTACGGATGCGCGGGTGCGCAGGTGCATGGGTAGAAGCCAAGGCCAGGGTGCGCCGATGCGCAGGCACACAGGTGAAAGCCAGGACCGAGACCAGGGCCGGGGCCGGGGCCAGGGCCGGGGCCAGGGCGCGCGGCGCCGCAGGTGGGCGGGTGGGACGCGGGTGGGTGGGTGGTGGGTGGCAGAGCGGCCCGGCGTGGGTGGGTGGGTGGGTGGCAGAGCGGCCCGGCGTGGGTGGGTGGGTGGCGGAGGGTGGGTGGGGAGGGGGAGGGGGAAGCCCGGAGAGTCAGGTAACTCCCCAGCAGTATTTTTTTCCGTCGCCGCTTCGGCAAGGCCGAAGCGGCGACGGGAAAAGCGCGCGGTGGACCTTCGGCATTGCGATCGCCTGGACCTGGTCACGAATGCTGTGTCCGAAGCTCAAGTGCCGGGTGGCCTCAAGCCCGCCGTAGACCGCCTGGAGGCAGTCAGCGTCGTCAGGTTCGACTTCGCGCAGCACCAGGGGGCCTGGCGGGCGGACCGGGGTCATGGCTGAGGAACCCAACCATGGGGTCATGCCGGGTGACGGTGAAGGCCTCGATCTCCTCGCATAGGTAGGCCGGGAATCCCGGCCGCCGCACGTCTCGTGGTAGATCAGACAAGGCGAGGGGCGATCTGCCGGGCTCGTTCGAGGAGTTCGCGGACGTGGGGGTTGCGCTGGTGCGGCTGGGTTGCGGAGAGCATCGTGCGGAAGCGGTCGTCGGCCCGGCCGGACTGGACGTGCGGGAAGTCGTCGAGGGCAAGGTTCCAGTTCTGGACGGCTTCCTCCAACCGGCCGACTTCGAGCTGCCATTCGGCGAGCATCGCGCGGTGGCGGACGCGGGCCCGGCGGTACACGGTGGGGCGGACCCTCTCGGAATGCAGGAGCGCGAGGATCGCGCCTGCGCGGTCGCCGAGCTCGTAGCTGACCTGGGCGACATGGTACGAGAGGGAGGAAGGATCGTAGGAGCCGTGGGCCTTGGCCTTGGACTCGGCCTGTTCCATGGCGACTTCGGCCTCACTGAGCTTAGCGAGCGCTCCGGCGCGGTCGCCGGCCTGAGCGAGGGCATGTGCCTGCTGCCCGGCGAGGAAGGCTCGCATCCTCGGTCCGGCTTCGGGTGAGGCGGCAGCGGCGGCGTTCGCGTACCGCAACGCGGATGCGCCGTAGCCGAGTTCGACAGCCTGGACACTCATACCGCGCAGGGTGGTGCAGTAGGTGAGGTGGTCGCCGGCGGCGAGCGCGAGCTCCAACGCCTTGGTGTAGTAGCTCTGTCCAAGCAGGTCCAAGCGCTCGTCCACGGCCATGTACCCGGTCAGGTAGAGGTGGTCCGCCGCAGCGGACAGCATCGCCTTGCGCACGTTTTCAGTGGCGGTGGCCTTCAGATACGGGGCGATGTTGTTAACCAGGAACGCGGCGGCCATCGGCCGGGCCGTCCGGCCGCCGAACTGGTCGTCGAGCTCGCTGATCCGCTCGGTCATGGCGATCACGGACTCGACCTCGGCCCTGCCGATCCGCGTGTGAGGGTCGGTCTTCAGCCGCTCGAACCGCCCGACGACGTCCGGCCAGTCGGGGATGGTCAGGGCGATCGAGTAGAGGCCCGCACCGAGTACGCCCCTGCGCGATGGGTCCATGTCCACGCTCCCGAGGTCGATCAGTCCAGCCACCGTATCCGTGGATCGGGGCTGGACGTCCGGTTGATCGGCAAAGCCCGTCTCGAACGCGGTGACGGGCCGCCGCAGCCGGCGGGTCAGGGTCTCCAGAACGACCTTCTGGTACTTCGCCATGGGGCGGGTGCCCGAGAGCCAGTGGGAGACCGCGGACTCGTCGTATTTCAGCTTGTACCCGGCTTCGGTGCCGGCGCGGTTGACCGCGCGGGCGAACTCTCCATTGCTTGCCCATCGGCACTGCTCGACCAATGCGGCGAGCTTGAGGTTGGGTGTCCGTTCGCGTGCTGCCATCGCTGCCCTCGGGTTTGGTTTCAAGGGTTTCAAGCATCCGGGGTGCCCGGGCCGTGTTCACACCCGGCGCATGCCTGTTGACTCTATGTCAGGCCGAGCGTGAGCCCCACCCATGGGCCGCTACGGCTCCACGATCGGCGGCGCCGACCACTGCTCGTCTACTCCCAGGTGGTCGGTGCCGCTCTCCAGGCCAGTGCCGAAGGGTTCCTCACCGTGGTCGTGCATTCCCATGTCTTCCTCCTGACCGGAAGCCCGGTCTCCGTGCCGGTCGCCCGCCGCCAAGTGAGGGCACTCATCGTCGACTGGGGCGTCCTGTTGGACGACGGCTCCCGGCTCGCGTTGGACATGGTCACGTCCGAGTTGGTCACGAACGCCGTACGTCATTCCGACCAGCCGGTGCTCACCGTTGCCCTTCACGTGAGCGTTGGGCTGCGGCGGGCACTCGTCGAGGTCTACGACGGGTCGGCCGTGCTGCCCAGGCGCCGCACGGTGGGGGCCGACGCGGAGAGTGGTCGAGGTCTGGCGCTGGTCGGGTGTCTGGCTCTTGCCTGCGGGGCCGCGCGGACCGAACACGGCAAGAGGGTCTGGGCGGAGCTGGCTCTGCCGGAACAGCCGGTGACCAGGCGCCAACTCTTCGTCGGACCGTGCCGAGCTGTCGAGGCCATCGTCAGCGCGCTCTCGTGGAGGGTTCGCACGAAGTGGGCGACTCGGCTCTGTCCCACCAGCACCGCCCGCAGCCACGCTGACGGCACTTCGCAACCCGCGCACAAATGACAGCGAAGAGTGAGATCAGGGCGGCCTGCGGTACCTGCCGATCCCCCCGTCCAGCGCCACGGGCGTACCGATCCGTGGCCGGTCTGGCCCGACTGCGCCTGCCCGCAGCATCGCGTCGGCTGATCCGTGCGCGAGTCGCATCCACCAACACGGGGACGTAGCAACGCCCCGAGCCTTTTCCACTCGCTCGCCCGAGAGGAGATCCAGCCATGCACCGGCTGACCGACGCGCCTGCGCTGCACACCGAGCTGGAGCGCATCGACTACCGCACCACCCCCGCTTACTACTTCGACACCGAGCAGATCACCGACCCGGTGGTGCTGCACCTGCTGAGCCGCTGCCCGACCGTGTTCGGCATCAAGAAGGCCATCACCGACCTGCTGGCCGGCAACCCGGACATCCCGCTGCCGGAGGCGACCGGGACCATCGAGCCCGGGGCCAGCGTCCGGGGCCACGTGATCGTGGCACCCGGAGCCGTCATCGCCGAAGGCGCGTTCGTCACCGGCCCGGTGCTGGTCTGCCCCGGCGCGGTCATCGAGGCCGGCGCCCGGGTACGCGACAACACCGTCGTCGGCCCCGGCTGCCGCATCGGCTTCGGAGCCGAGGTCACCCGCTCCCTGCTGACCGGCGGAGTGTTCATGAAACACACCAGCTTCGTCGGCGACTCCGTGCTCGGACTCGGCGTCAACATCGGCGCTTTCGTCTCCACCACCGGCCTGCGGGTCACCTCCGGACCGGTCACCGAACCGGCCACCGAAGAGGTCTGCGCCCACCTCGACGGCCACCGGGTCGCCACCGGCCAGACCAAGTTCGGCGCCGTGATCGGCGACGGGGTGATCGTCCCCGCCGGCACCGTCCTCCAGCCCGCCACCCTGATCGGCGCGCGCACCCTGCTCTACCCAAAGACCCAGGTCGGGGGCTTCTTCCCGGCCGGAAGCCAGGGAAGGTGACCATGCCCACCGCCACCACCACGACGACCGACGAGCGGGCCGTGCGGATCACCGGCGGCCGCCGCCTCGCCGGCACCGCCACCGTCCAGGGCAGCAAGAACATCGCCCTGCACCTGTACGCCGCCGCGCTCCTCGCCGACGACCCGCTCACCCTGACCGGTGCACCCGAGATCCTGGACACCCTGGTCGTCGCCGACATCCTGCACCGCACCGGCACCCGCGCCACCGTGACCGGAGACGAGTTCGCCACCCGACCAGCCGACTCCTACTTCCCCGTCATCCCGGACGACCTCGGACGGCGTATCCGCACCACCGCGGTAATGGGCGGCGCCCTGCTGGCCCGCGCCGGCAAGGTCACCTTCCCCACCCCCGGCGGGGACGCCTTCTGCGCCCGCTACATCGACCGGCACCTGGCCGCGATGGAAGCCGCCGGGGCCGAGGTCGAGGTGAGCCGGGGCCGGGTGCGGGCCCGCTTCACCGGCAAACGGCTGCCGTTCATCACCGACGCCGAGACCCGCTCGTGGGGGCCGAGCCTGGGCGCGACGGTCACCGCGATGCTGCTGGCCGCCCGTACCCCGGGCACCTCCGCGATCCTCAACCCCAGCGTGGAACCCGAGGTCACCCACACCGCTGCCCTGCTCTCGCAGGCCGGCGTCGGCATCGAGTGGCGGGGCAGGACGGCCCTGAACGTCACCGGCACCGACCACATCCGAGGCGGGGTGTTCACCGTGCCGCCGG
Organism: Kitasatospora sp. NPDC094028; assembly: GCF_049543595.1. NCBI lineage: Bacteria > Bacillati > Actinomycetota > Actinomycetes > Kitasatosporales > Streptomycetaceae > Kitasatospora > Kitasatospora sp. NPDC094028. The sequence goes on from NZ_JBMVFA010000001.1 coordinate 468,466, forward strand.
ACCGGCTGGAGGCCGCCACCCTCGCGCTGGCCGCCGCCATCACCGGCGGCACCGTCCACCTGGACGGCTTCCCGCCGGCCGCGTTCCCGGACGGGCTGGTGTCGGTGTTCGCCGACGCCGGAATCCAGCTCGACCCGCTGGACGGCGGAACGGCCGTCAGCACTCCGGCCGGGCCGCGGCCGGTACAGATGGCCACCGGCCCGCACCCGGGCTTCCCGACCGACGTGCAGCCGCAGCTGACCGCCTTCCTCACCCAGGCCGAGGGCGCTTCCCGCATCGACGAGCGGATCTACACCCGGCGCGACACCCACCTGCCGGCCCTGGCCGCGTTCGGCGCCGCCGTCAACGCGACCGGCTCGGTGATCACCGTCCGGGGCCGGTCCGCGCTCACCGGCGCCGACGTGGCCGGGGCGGACATCCGGGCGGTGACCGCTCTCGTGATCGCTGCCCTGGCGGCCGAGGGCACCTCTACGATCCGAGGGATGTATCACCTGCGGCGCGGATACGGCAGCCTGCTGCCGAAGTTGGCCGCGCTCGGTGCCCACCTGACGATCGACCAGGAGTAGCTGTGACCACCGCCGTGCCGTGGACCCCCAACGCGCTCACCGACCTGCGCGAGTGCCTGGACCTGATGACCGCAGACGGCACCGTGCCCGGCGGCGTCATCGCCCACGGCACCTTCGACACCGATCCCGGTTACCTGGCCTCCGGCGTCGTCGCCCCCGAGTGCGGCGACGCCCGGCCGGGGCCGGACACGGTGTACGACGTGGCCTCGCTGACCAAGGTCCTGGCCACCTGGCCGCTGGTCGGCTCCTCCCTCATGGACGGCCTCACCTTGGACACCCCGATCCGCGAACTGCTGGCCGGCATCCCGACCGAGGCGCCGAGCGGCCAGGTGACGGTCAGCCAGATCCTGTCCCACACCTCCGGCCTGCGGGCCGACACCCGCCTCGACCGGTACCGGGGCCGCCCCGAGCCGCTGGCCGAGCTGATCTGCGGCGAAGACCTGATCGCCGAACCAGGAGCCGGTCACCGCTACATCAACCGCGGTTTCATCCTCCTCGGCCTGGCTCTGGCCCACTACCGCTGCCAGCGCCTGGACGAGCTGGCATCCGAGCTCTGGCAGGACCTCGGCATGGCCAGCACGACCTACGGACCGGTGCCCCGCTCCGCTCAGGTCGCCCCGACCGAGCAGCGGTTGACCGGCGGGCCCCGGCTGTGGGGGATGCCGCACGACGACAACGCCGCCCTGCTCGGCGGAGTCGCCGGCCACGCCGGGGTGTTCACCACCCCGGCCGATCTCGCCGTCTTCGCCACCCACCTGCTGGCCTCGCACGCCACCGGTGGGCCTCTGGGGCGCTGGCTCGCCCACAGCATGCAGCCGCAGGCCGAGATCGAGCCCGGCCTCGACCGTGGCCTGGCCTGGATCCTCGCCGACGAGGGCCGGGTCGCCTACCACCACGGCTTCACCGGCACCAGCCTCTACCTCGCCCCGACCACCGGCCGCTACCTGGCCATCTGCACCAACGCCGTCTACCACCACCAGAACAACCGCACCCGCCTCGCCCCGCTGCGAACCCTCGCCCTCAAGACGATCACCGACGAACCCTAGGAGGCCCCCGTGCCCCGTCCCACGCTCGCGGCCCTGACCACCCTGGGGCTCGGCGGCCCGGTCGGCAACGTCCTGCAGGTCGCCGCCCCCGACGACTGGTTCGAACTGGTCCGTACGATCGGCGACCTGCAGGAGGACGCGCCCCTCACTCTCGGCCACGGCAGCAACGTCATCGCCTCCGACACCGGCCACGAGGGCACCGTCGCCGTGATGAACACCCGAGGCATCACCGTGAAGCGGGTGGACGACGACACGATGGCCGCGACCGTCCAGGCCGGCCACCCGCTTACCGACTTCGTCCAGTGGGCCGCAGCCGAACACCTGGCCGGGATCGAGTGCCTGGCCGGCATACCCGGCACTGTCGGCGCCGCCCCCGTCCAGAACGCCGGCGCCTACGGCCAGCAGGTCTCCGCCACCCTCGACCACCTCACCGCATGGGACTGGGACATGGGCCGACTGCGGACCCTGCCCGCCCAGGCGTGCCGCCTCCGGCACCGCGACAGCCGCTTCAAGAACGACCCCGGCCGCTGGACCATCCTCACCGCAACGTTCCACCTCACCCGCTCACCGGCTGCCCCGATCACCTACCAGCCGCTCGCCGGCGAACTCGGCGTCCCTGTCGGCGCCTGACCGCCCGTGGCCGAGGTGGCCGCCGCAGTCCTCGCCAACCGTCACCGTCGTGGACTCCTCCTCGACCCCAACGGCCCGGACGCCCGCCAGGCCGGATCGGTCTTCCTCAACCCACCCGTTACCGCCGCCCAGGCCGCCCGCTGGTCGGCTGCCGGCTGCCCGGTCCACACCGACAGCGACGGGCAGCTGCGAGCCAGCGCCGGCTGGCTGCTGGAGCACACCGGCTACCGTCCCGGCTGCAAGATCGCAGATGGCATCCGCTGCTCGGAACGCCGGACCCTCACCCTCACCGCCCACGACGGGGCTACCGCCACGGGCTTCACCCAGGCGCTCACCGAACTCTCGGCCCAGGTCGAGACCGCGACCGGGGTCACGCTCCTCCCCGAGCCGGTGCTGGTCGGCACCTGGTACTGATCCCTGCCTTTCTCATGCAGCGGTTGTTTCGTCGCCGAGTGGCAGAGCGCCCCGGTGTGGGTGAGTGGCGGGGGTGGGAGCGGGAGCAGCGGTCTTTCCGTCGCCGCTTCGGGAGGGCCGAAGCGGCGACGGCGAGAAACGCGAGGTTTCGCCCCTGGGTGGGGCCCGGAACGGCCGTGTCCGAATTCCGCCAGTCACTCCCCGCCCCGGTGCCGCAGACTGGACAACGTGATCGACGACGACATCCGGTACCGAGCCGTGGACAGCCGTGACGCCCGCTTCGACGGGGTCTTCTTCACCGCCGTCACCTCCACCGGCATCTACTGCCGGCCGAGCTGCCCCGCCGTGACCCCCAAGCGCGCGAACTGCCGCTTCTACCCGAGCGCCGCCGCCGCCCAGGGCGCGGGCTTCCGGGCCTGCCGCCGCTGCCGCCCCGACTCGGTGCCCGGCTCGCCGGAGTGGAACCACCGGGCCGACCTGGTCGGCCGCGCGATGCGGCTGATCGGCGACGGCGTGGTGGACCGCGAGGGCGTCGCCGGCCTGGCCGGCCGACTCGGCTACAGCGCACGGCAGTTGCAGCGCCAGCTCACCGCCGAGCTCGGCGCCGGCCCGATCGCGCTGGCCCGCGCCCGCCGCGCCCAGACCGCCCGGCTGCTCCTCCAGACCACCGAACTGCCCGTCACCGACGTGGCGTTCGCGGCCGGCTTCGCCTCCGTCCGGCAGTTCAACGACACCGTCCGCGAGGTCTACGACCGCACCCCGAGCGGTCTGCGCGCCGAGGTGACGGCCGGGCGCCGCATCGCGACCCCGGCCGGCGGCCTGACCCTGCGCCTGGCCTACCGGGGTGCGCTCGACAGCGAGCACCTGATCGACTTCCTCGCCCTGCGCGCCGTCCCCGGCGTCGAGGAGGTGGTCCCCGGCGCGCGCCCGGGCGTCCGCACCTACCGCCGCACGCTGGCGCTCCCGTACGGCCACGGCATCGCCGAGGTGGACGGCCTGCCGCCGGGCGAGCCGCGCACCCGGGGCTGGCTGGACTGCCGCCTGCTGCTGGCCGACCTGCGCGACCTGCCGACCGCCGTCCAGCGCCTGCGCGTCCTGTTCGACCTGGACGCCGACCCGGGCGCGGTCGACGAGCAGCTGGGCGCGGACCCGGTCCTCGGCCCGCTGGTCCGGGAGCGCCCCGGCCTGCGCTCGCCGGGCCACGTCGACCCGCACGAACTGGCCGTGCGCGCCGTCCTCGGCCAGCAGGTCACCGTGGTCGCCGCCCGCACCCTGGCGGGTCGGCTCGCCGAGAAGTACGGTGCCGCGCTGCCGGAGCCGAGCGGCGGTCTGCGGCTGCTGTTCCCGACCGCGGCGGCCCTGGCCGTCGCGGACCCGGAGGACTTCGCGATGCCGGCGGCCCGCCGGCGCGCGCTCACCGGCCTGTGCGCCGCCCTGGCCGAGGGCGCCGTCCGCCTGGACGGCGGCGTCGACCGGGCGGAGGCGGCCGCCGCCCTGCTGGCCCTGCCGGGCATCGGCCCCTGGACGGTCGGCTACCTGCGGATGCGGGCCCTGGCCGACCCGGACGTCTTCCTGCCGAGCGACGTGGGCGTGAAGCACGGGCTGACCCGGCTCGGCGCCCCGGGCGACCCGAAGTCCGCGGCCCGTGCGGCCGAGGCCTGGGCCCCGTGGCGTTCCTACGCCGTCCACCGGCTGTGGGCCGGCCCCGCGACGACGAGCACCAGCACCCGATCGGAGACCGAGACAGCATGAGCACCACCGTCTACACCACCATGGAGAGCCCCTTCGGCCGCCTGCTGCTGAGCGGCGTGCTGCCGGAGGACGGCGGCCCGGCCGCGCTGGCGACGGTCACCGCGCCGGGCCAGAAGTACGCGCTGGCCGAGCCCGCCGACGACTGGGTCCTGGACCCGGAGGCGCTGGCCGAGCCGGTGGCCCAGCTGACCGGCTACTTCGCGGGCGAGCGCACGTCCTTCGACCTGCCGCTCGCGCCGGAGGGCACGGACTTCCGCCGCCGGATCTGGGCGGCCCTGGACGAGATCCCGTACGGCACCACCGTGACCTATGGCGGGCTGGCGGAGCTGGCCGGCGAGCCGCCGCGGATGGTGCGGGCGGTGGGCGGCGCGGTGGGTGCCAACCCGCTGCTGATCGTGCGCCCGTGCCACCGCGTGCTGGGTGCCAACGGCGCGCTCACCGGCTTCGCCGCGGGCGTGGACCGCAAGCGCTGGCTGCTGGAACTGGAGGGCGGCACCCGCGGCATCGGCGGCACCGGCGGCACGCTGTTCTGATCAGCCCTGCCCGGCCGAGTCCGCCGGGAGTTCCCGCAGGTCGACCCGCCAGTCGTGGCTGCGCATGAACCGCCCGGGCGGGAACTCGAAGTCCGTCTCGCCGACCAGCGTGAACCCGGCCTTCGCGCACACCGCGTTGGAGGCGGGGTTGTCCACCGAGGGGAAGGCGTGCAGGTAGCGGTGCGCGGCCTCGCGGCGGGCGGCCGCGACGGCGGCCCGGGTGGCGGCCACCGCGATGCCCCGCCCCTGGAAACCGGGCAGCACGTTCCACCCCATCTCGTGCACGGTCGCGCCCTGCCACGTCCGGGTGCCGTAGCCGACGGTGCCGACCGCCTCGCCGCCGGGCAGCACGATCCGGTACATGCAGCCGAGGCCGGACGGTACGAAGTCCAGGTAGCGCCGGTGCCGGACGAGCAGTTGCTCGTCGGTCTCCGGGCCGCCGACGTGCTTCTTCATCTCCGGTGTGTTGACCCGGCGCAGCAGCGCGAGGTCGGCGTCCGTCCAGGGCTCGATGGTCACGTCCGTCGTGGTCATGCCGGGCACGGTAGTGCCGGCGGGGCCGCACTGACCAGCGGTTTTATCCGGCGGAGGCTCCCTGTTCGCCGCCGGTGCCGGGTTGGGCGAGGGCGCGGGCGAGGTGGTCCAGTGCGGGCAGGGCCCGGGCGACGGCGGTGCGCTCGGCGGGGTCGAGGGTGTCGAGGGCGGCGGCGATGCGCTGTTCGTGGGCGTGCTGCCAGTCGTCGAGCTGGCGCCGCCCGGCGGGGGTGAGGGCGATCCGGGCGGTGCGCCGGTCGCCGGGGTCGGCCTGGCGGTCGACGAAGCCGGCGTCGAGGAGTTTGCCGACGAGTCCGCTGACGGTGTTGGGGGCGAGCCGCTGCCGGGCGGCGAGTTCGCCGACCCGCAGGGGTGCGGCGGCGAGTGTCTGCAGGAGTTCGACCTGCGCCATCGGCAGGGATTCCCACGGGTAGTCGGTGCGGATGCTGCTGCGCAGGGCGCGGCGCAGCCGGGTGACGGTGTCGGTCAGCCGCCGGGCGTGTTCGACCGCCGGGTCGGGGTCTTCGGCGACGGGGTCGGGAAGTGGTGGTGACGACGGCATGGCGGACAGCGTATCGCCTGGTACGGGGCCTGCCCGGGGCCGTGTCCGCTCCTCGGACGGGGGTGGACGGGGGTGGGGCGGTTCGTATCGCAGGGCGATCAGATCGTAGGAAGAACATATCTGCATCCGATATATTCGGGGCATGGACGCCAGTGCCCTCGCCGCGTGCCTGCTCGCCGAGCGGCCCCGGCCGCGCGGCGTGGCCGGCTGGCGCCACGCCCACTGGCTGGCCGTCGGCACGGTCTGCCTCGGCGCCTTCCTCGGCCAGCTCGACGCCAGCGTCGTCGCGCTGGTCTTCCCCGCCCTCGGCCGCCACTTCGACGCGGGCTTCGCCGCCGTCGAATGGGTCTCGCTCGCCTACCTGCTCGTCCTGGTCGCCCTGCTGGCCCCGATCGGCTGGCTGTCCGACCTGGTCGGCCGCAAGACGATGTACATCGGCGGCTTCGCCGTCTTCGGCCTGTCCTCGCTGGGCGCCGGGTTCGCCGGCGGTCTGGGGGTCCTGGTGGCCTGCCGGGCCGTCCAGGCGGTCGGCGCCGCGATGATGCAGGCGAACAGCGTCGCCCTGGTCGCGCGCGGTGTCCCCGAGCACGCGATGCGCCGCGCGCTCGGCATCCAGGCCGCCGCCCAGGGCCTCGGGCTGGCGCTCGGGCCCAGCCTCGGCGGACTGCTGGTGGAGCACGCCTCCTGGCAGTGGGTGTTCTGGGTGAACGTGCCGATCGCGGTGTTCGGGATCCTGGCCGGCTGGTACCTGCTGCCCCGCACCCGGGACTGCGGGGCGCCCGCCGTCCCGAAGCCGCGCGTGCCCGGGCCCCGCGCGCCCCGGTCCCAGGCATCAGGGCCGCAGGCGCCCGGCCGCCGGGAGGCCCGCTTCGACCTGCCGGGCATGCTGCTGCTCACCGGCTCCACCACCGCGCTGCTGCTCGCCCTGTCCGCCGCCTCCGGCCTGCCGCTGCCGGGGTGGGCCGTCGCCGTCCTGCTGCCGACCGCCGCCGTGCTGGCGTTCGCGCTGGTGCGCCAGGAGCGGCGGGCGGCCCGGCCGATCCTGGCGCCAGGCCTGGTCAACACCCCGGGGGTGCGCTCCGGGCTGGCGGTCGCGCTGATCGGCTACCTGCTGCTGTTCTGCCCGCTGGTGATCGGCCCGGTGCTGCTGACCGGCGCGGGTGCGCCGGTGGCCCGGGCCGGTCTGGTGGTCACCGTGCTGCCGGCGGCCTTCGCCGTCGCCGCGACGGTCGGCGGCGCGCTGCTGCCGCGCGGCTGGTCGGAGGTGGCCCGCTGCCGGGCCGGGGCGCTGCTGGCCGGCCTCGGGCTGCTCCTGTTCGCCCTGCTCCCGCTCTCCGGCCCGGGCCTGACCGCGGTGGCCCCGCTGCTGCTCGCCGGCTACGGGCTGGGCCTGCTGCTGCCCGCCAACAACGCGCTGGTGATGCGGGCGATCCCGGCGGCGTGCTCGGCGGTGGGCGGGGGCATGGTGAACATGGCGCGCAGCCTCGGCACCGCGCTCGGCACCGCGCTGCCCGTCCTCGGCGTCCACCTGGCGGGCGCCGAGTCCGGTGGGCGGACGGTGCTGCTGGTCCTCGCCGGGGTCGCGGTGGCGGCGGTCCCGCTGGCCCGGCAGGCGGCGGTCCGGCGGTGACGTCGCGACCGGAGCCGGACCGCGACGGTCGTACCGTGTCGTTCGGGCCGTACCGTGCCGTTCGGGCCGTGCCGTTGGGGCGGTGACGGTCAGGCGGTGACGTTCAGGGTGTCCTGGGCCCGGTTCAGGCCGAGCCGCACCAGCGTCTCCAGGGCGTCCGCGCAGCGGTCCAACACCTCGGGCATGGCGGCGAGTTCGTCCTCCGTGAACTTCTTCAGCACGTAGTCGCCGACGCTCTGCCCCTTCGGCGGGCGCCCGATGCCGAAGCGCAGCCGGACGAAGTCCCGGGTACCGAGCACGTCGCCCACCGAGCGGGCCCCGTTGTGCCCGCCCGGCCCGCCGCCGCGCTTCAACTTGGCGGCGCCGTAGGCGAAGTCCAGGTCGTCCTGGACGACCACCAGGTGCTCGACCGGCACGCCGTAGCGGCGCAGCAGAGCGGCCACCGGCCGGCCGGACAGGTTGATGGTCCACAGCGGCTTGGCCAGCAGCACCTCGTGGCCGTCGACCTCGATCTCCGCGACCAGGGTGGCGAGTCCGCGCCGGCGGAAGCGCGCGCCGTGTCGTTCGGCGAGGCGGTCGACGGCCAGGAAGCCGGCGTTGTGCCGGGTCAGCCGGAACCAGCGGCCGGGGTTGCCGAGGCCGGCGATCAGCCAGGGGGCGTCGGGGGTCATGCGGGGCCTTCCGGGGTGTGGGACGGCGAACGGCCGGGGCGCCGTGCGGACGGTGCGGGACCGTCGCGGCGCCCCGGCCGCCCGGGGAGCGTCGGGTGTCAGGAGGCGGGGACGCCGGGTGCGGCGCCGCGCTCCTTGAGCATGTCGGTCATCAGCTCCATCTCCGAGGTCTGGGCGGTCACCATCGACTGGGCGAGCCGCTTCTCGGAGTCGTTCTTCGCCATGTCCACGTAGCCCTGGGCCATCGCGACGCCGCCCTTGTGGTGCTCGATCATCAGCTGCAGGTAGAACACCTCGGCGTCCCGCCCGCTGAGCGAACGCAGCTTCGCCAGCTGGGTGTTGGTGGCCATGCCGGGCATCAGCGAGCCGTCGTGGGGCGGGTAGTCGTGGTCCATCCTCATCCACGCCATCGGCTTGGCGGGCGTGTGCTGCGACAGCCCCCACTGGTCGAGCCAGCCCATCATCATCCCGCGCTGGTTGGCCTGGGTGTTGATGATGTCGAAGGCGAGGGTGCGGGTCGGCTCGTCGGTGGTGCGGTCCCGGACGATGAACGACAGGTCCACGGCCTGCTGGTGGTGGGTCGCCATGTCGCGGGCGAACCCGGCCTCGGGCGAGTCGTCGGCGGGGACGGACAGCGAGGGCGAGCCGGAGGCGGAGGTGCCGCTGGCCACCAGGGCGGGCACGCCGAGGGCGAGTGCCACGGCCGCGGCCAGCGCGGCCGGCCACCACAGCCGCCGGCGCGGCCGCCCCGCGCCGGGGCCGGGGTCCTCGCCGAGTTCCGCGCGGGCGTCCTCGGAGGCCTCGGGGGAGCGGTCGGCGGCGGTCACATCTGCCCCATCGAGCAGGAGGCGCCGGGCTCCTGGGTCTGCTTGCCCTGGACGTACTTGGTGAAGAACTCGTTCACCCGGGGGTCGCTGGCGCTGTCCACGATCAGCTGGGTGCTCCAGGCGTTCAGGGTGATGGTGCCCTGCTCGTCCGGGTAGGGGCTCATCAGCGAGTACGGGGTGGCCTTGACCTTGTCGGAGAGGGTCTTGATGTCGTCCTGGCTGGCCTTGCCGTTGTAGGTGACCCAGACCGCGCCGTGCTCCAGCGAGTGGACGGCGCGCTCGTTCTCGACCGGCTGGTCGTAGACGTGGCCCATGCAGTCCAGCCAGACGGCGTTGTGGTCGCCGCCGACCGGCGGGGTCATCGGGTAGTTGACCTTCTCCTTGACGTGGTTGCGGCTCAGGTCGCCGAAGGTCTTCACACCGGGGATGTCCGTGTTGGCGGCGGCCTGCTGGGCGACCTCCCGGTCGTGCTTCTTCTGGTTCTGGTCCATCACGATCCAGGTGCCGGTGGCGATCGCGCCGACCACCAGCACACCGGCCGCCACCGAGGCGATGATCTTGTTGCGGCGTTCGCGGCGCTGCTCGACGGCGCGCAGCTCGGCGATCCGGGCGCGGCGGTCGAGGCCGACCTGCTTGCCGCCGGACTTGTTGGACTGCTTCGAGGCGGAACCCATGAGTGGTCGTCCTTGTCTCCGCCGGGCACCGGGGCGCGGCGGGTCTGCTGAGGTGGGGGCAAGGCGAGCGAGTCCGCCGGCGGGCGCCGGCGGGTTGGGTTCCGGTCAGGAGCGCTGCACTTGGAGGACGTGCAGATCGGGTGCGGAGCGCGGGCCGTCCCGCAGCCCGGCCGGCACCAGGCGCGGCGGGGTCTTCGGCAGGACCGGCGCGGTGGAGACGGCGGGCTGCGGCTGCGGCGGCGGGTTCGGCAGCTGGGCGTCCTGCGTGCAGTACGGGTGGCTGGAGCAGCCGTTGTGCTGCGGCGGCTCGCCGTCGGCGGTGCACAGGATCCAGTGCGCCTGGCCCTCGGCGTACTGCTGCCGCTCGGCGGCGGCCGCGTCACCGGTGCCGGGCCGGGTCGGGTGTGCGCCGTGCTCGGTGACCGTCACGACGGTGACGGCGGAGACCGGTGGCGGCGCGACGGCGGGGGCGCCCAGGGCCCGCGCCTGGCCCGCGCAGGGCAGCAGGGTCAGCAGGGCGACCAGCAGCAGCACCCACAGCGCACCTGCGGGACGGCCCGCCGGTGCGGCCCACCCCGGTCGGGGCGAGCTGGGGGCCGACGCGGTCATGCGGACATTTAATCAGCCGAACGGGTGAAAGGATGCCCCTCCTGGGCCCTTGATTTCCGCTGCCCCGAGGCCGTAACGGCCAGGAAACGGCCTGCTCCGGGTACATCCGGCAAACGCGGACGGAACGGGCCGGACGGGCCCGTGGAGCCACCGGTGAACGGGCGGAGAACCGGCTGGTCGGGGCGATGGCCGGGATGCTCCCACTCGGTGACCGGTTGTCGCCGAAACCCGGACACGGTCGTTGCGCTTGGAGACAATGACGTCGAGCCCGGCCCCTTTGCCGGGGGCGGCGTGATCACGGACGACCAGGAGCCGCCAGATGAGCAAGCAGGGTGCCCCCGCACAGCCGCCCCGGCCGGACGACAGCTGGTGGGACGCGGTCTACGAAGGCCCGGCGGGCACCCTCCCCGACACCCCCGGCGCCGACGCGGGCGACGGCAGCGTCGACGACTGGTTCGACACGGCGGTCGGGCTCATCGGGCGGCAGCGCACGGGGGAACCGGCGGCGGTGGCGCAGCCGGAGCCGGAGCCGACGCCGGAACCGGAACCGGAGCCGGAACCGGAGCCGACATCCGGGCCGGAGCCGGAGCCCGAGGCGGTGGCACCGCCGGTGTCGCCGGGGGACAGCATCGACGACTGGTTCGAGACCGCGCTCGGCGTGATCGGGCAGCAGCGCGACCCGGCGGAGACCCACCGGTTCCCCGCGCCCTCCTTCGCCAAGGCCGAGCCGGAGCCCTCGCCCGAACCGGAGCCCGAACCGGAGCCCGAGCCCGCCGCCGCAGCGGCACCGGAGCCCGAAGCCGAGTCGACCCCCGAGCCCGTCGCCGAGCCCGTCGCCGAGCCCGTCGCCGAGCTTGAGCCCGAGCCCGAGCCCGAACCGACCCCCGCCCCCGAACCGGCCGCCGAGGCAGCTCCCGAGCCCGCGCCCGCCGTGCCCCCCGCGCCCACCGCGCCCCCCGCCCCCACCGCCCCCGACCCGCGCCAGGCCCTCGCCCGCTCCCCGCTCCCGACCGAGGCGCCCGCCGTCCCGCACGTCGGCGAGCGCCCCCCGACGTACGGGCCCGAGCCGACCGCCGTCCCGGAGGCCGACCCGGACACGCTCGGCCCGCTCGCCCCGGACACCGCGCTGGAGGGCGCCCAGTACGGCCCGACCGTGCTGCGCGCCGTCTCCGTCCGGGGTGACTCCGCCCGCTTCCGGGGCGAGCCGCGCCGCGACACCCTGCTGGTCACCAGGTTCGGCGACGGCCCGGACGGCCTGCTGCTCGCCGTCCTCGGCAGCCTCGGCCGCACGGGCGCCGCCGACGAGCGGCCGCTCGCCCCGGAGGCCGTGGCCGCGGCCACCGGCGAGGCCTGCCGCCAGCTCGCCGCCGCGATCGGCCGCAGCCGGGCGGGGCTCGCCGCCGACCTGCGCGACGGTGCCCGGGACCGGCTGCGCTACGGCCTCCAGCGCCTGGCGACCGGCGCGGTCGCCCCGCTGCGCGCGCTGGCGCCCGAACCGGAGGAGGAGGGTGCCGCGTCCCCGGCCTCGCTGCACTGCCTGATGGTGTCGCTGGATCCGGAGGCCGGCTACCGGGCCGCTTTCGGGGTCGGCCCGGGCGGGCTGTACCTGCTGCGCTCCGGTCACTGGATCGACGCGTACGCGGCCCGGCTGCTCCACCACCCGGACGGCCAGCCGCCGGTGCCGGAGGCTCCCGTCCCGGAGCCGCGCCCGTTCCGGTTCCGGCTGGTGCCCGCGACGCCCGGTGACATCCTGCTGCTCTGCACCCCGGGCCTGGCCCGTCCGATCGCCGACGAGCCGGCCGTGGCCCACTTCCTGTCCTCGCACTGGGCGCACCCGCACCCTCCGGGCACGGTGGACTTCCTGCGTCAGGTCCAGGTCCGCGCGAAGGGCTACGCGGACGACCGCACGGCGGCCGCCGTCTGGACGGAGTGACGGCCGGCCGGGGCCCGGGCCCCGGCGGTCAGGCCCGCAGCAGCGCCGTCGCGGCGGAGGTGGCCTGGGCGAGGGCGGCGGCCCGGTGGGCGTCGGGCAGGCCGATGGCGACGGGGACGGCGAGGCCGTCGAACAGGGCGCGCAGCTGGACGGCCCGGTCGGCGGCCGGCCCAGGGGCGAAGTGCCCGGCGGCGGTGCCCTCGTCGATGAGGGCGACCAGGTCGGCCTGCCAGGGGGCCTCGATGTCCTGCTGCCCCTGCCGGATCTCGGCGCTCGCGGGGGAGCGGCCCCACACCTCGACCCAGAGGATCCAGCGCGGGTCGCCGGGCCCTTCGGGCAGGTAGAGGCGCAGGTAGTCGTCGAGCCGGGACCAGGCGTCGCGGGTGCGGTCGGCGAGGGCGGCGCGGCGGCGGGTGCCGAGCTGGTCCTCGCTCCAGCGCAGGGTCTCCAGCAGCAGCTGGTCCTTGCTGCCGAAGTAGTAGAGCAGGTGGCCGGCGCTCATCTGGAGCTGTTTGCCGAGCCCGGCCATGGTGAGTTTGGCGAGCCCGTGTTCGGCGATCGCGGCGCGGGCGGCGGCGAGGACCTCCTCGCGGGGGCGCGCCGGCCGGCGCGGGCGGGGGTCCGCCATCTCTCGTGCTCTCCCTCGGTGGTGTGGCGCCCGGGCCGTGTCGTGCCGGTCCTGCCGGTCGTTTCCGGGTCGGCGACCGTGGCGGGCCCTGGGCCCTGGCAGGCTACCCGGGCGGGAGCGCGCGGCTCCCGCCCGGGGCGGTGGTCGGATCAGAGCGCCTTGGGCTGCTGCTGGGTGATGCAGTGGATGCCGCCGCCGTTGGCGAAGATCTCGCGGGCGTCGACGAGTTCGACGGTGCGGCCGGGGTAGGCCGCGGCGAGGAGGTCGGCGGCCTCCTGGTCGCGCGGGTCGTCGAAGGCGCACAGCACGACGGCGCCGTTGGCGACGTAGTGGTTGATGTAGGAGTAGTCGATGGGCTCGCCGTCCTCGTCCAGCAGGACGGTGGGGGCGGGCAGTTCGATGACCTCCAGCTGTCGGCCCTGCGCGTCGGTGGAGGCGCGCAGGACGGCGACGAGCTCCTGGCAGACGGTGTGGTCGGGGTGGGCCGGGTCGGGCTGGACGTGGGCGACGACGGTGCCGGGGCGCACGAAGGAGGCGACGATGTCGATGTGGCCGCGGGTGCCGAACTCGTCGTAGTCGCGGGTGAGTCCGCGCGGCAGCCAGATCGCCTTGGTGGTGCCGAGGAAGGCGTGCAGTTCGGCCTCGACCTCCTCCTTGGTCCAGTCGGCGTTGCGGCCCTCGCCGAGCTGGACGGTCTCGGTGACGAGCACCGTGCCCTCGCCGTCGACGTGGATGCCGCCGCCCTCGTTGATCAGCCGGGAGGCGAAGCGGCGCACGCCGGTCAGTTCGCCGATGTGTTCGGCGATGTGCTGGTCGTGGTCCCAGCGGGCCCAGGACTGGGCGCCCCAGCCGTTGAAGATCCAGTCGGCGGCGGCGACGGAGCCCTTGCCGTCGATCAGGAAGGACGGGCCGATGTCGCGCATCCAGGCGTCGTCGAGCGGCCGTTCGACGATCTCGACCTGCTCGGAGACGTACTTGCGGGCCTCGGCGGTCTCGCCGGTGTTGACGACCAGGGTGACCGGTTCGTACCGGACGATGGTGTCGGCGACGGCGGCCCAGGCCTGGCGGGCGGCGTGCAGCTGCTCGGGGCTCTCGAAGGTGGGGTTGGGGGTGGGGAAGGCCATCCAGGTGCGCTCGTGTGGGTGCCACTCGGCGGGCATCCGGTAGCCGAGGGCGGCGGGCGTGGGGGTGGTCATCGTGAAGTCCTCACACGGGAAGGGGGGTCAGAGGAAGTAGAGGCGGCTGAGTGGGACGCTGTCGGCGGGTTCGGAGCGCAGTGGCGAGCCGTCGAGGGAGACCAGTCCGGTCTCGGTGACGTCGACGCGGCCGGTGCGGGCGTTGCGGACCAGGTCGCGCGGCCCGATGCCGCGGGTGCCGCGGACGCCGACCCGGCGGCGGCGGGTGGGCAGGCCGTCGGCGGGGCGGTCGAGGTGGGCGCCGTCCGCGGCGGCTTGGGCGACGAAGGCGACCGAGAGGTCGGCGGCGGTCGCGCCGTGGGCGCCGAACTGCGGCCCGAGGACGAGGGGTTCGCAGCGGTCGGTGGAGGCGTTGGGGTCGCCGGTGACGCCGTAGGCCGGGAAGCCGGCCTTGAGGACGAGCTGCGGCTTGGCGCCGAAGTGGTCGGGTCGCCACAGCACGATGTCGGCGAGCTTGCCGACCTCGATGGAGCCGACCTCGTGCGAAAGGCCGTGCGCGATGGCGGGGTTGACGGTGAGTTTGGCGATGTAGCGCAGCACCCGTTCGTTGTCGTCGCCGCTCTCGGTGGTCCCGTAGGAGCCGGTGCCGTCGAGCGGGCCGAGTTCGGCCTTCATCTTGCCGGCCATGGCGAAGGTGCGGCGGACGGTCTCGCCGGCGCGGCCCATGCCCTGGGCGTCGGAGGAGGTGATGCCGATGACGCCGAGGTCGTGCAGGACGTCCTCGGCGCCCATGGTGCCGGCCCGGATGCGGTCGCGGGCCATCGCGGCGTCGCCGGGCAGGTCGGTCTTGAGGTCGTGCGCGGAGACGATCATGTCGAAGTGCTCGCCCAGCGCGTCCCGGCCGAACGGCAGGGTGGGGTTGGTGGAGGAGCCGATGACGTTTGGCACGCCCGCCAGCTTGAGCACGTCGGGGACGTGGCCGCCGCCGCAGCCCTCGATGTGGAAGGCGTGGACGGTCCGCCCGTCCAGTACCCGGAGTGTGTCCTCGACGGACAGGCACTCGTTCAACCCGTCCGTGTGCAGGGCGACTTGGACGTCGTACTGGTCGGCGACGCGCAGCGCGGTGTCCAGCGCCCTGGTGTGCGCGCCCATGTCCTCGTGCACCTTGAACCCGCAGGCGCCGCCTTCGGCCAGCGCCTCGACCAGCGGGGCCTCGTCGGAGGACGAACCGCGGCCGAGGAAGCCGATGTTGACGGGCCAGGCGTCGAAGGCGTTGAAGGCGTGCCGCAGTGCCCAGGGCGAGTTGACGCCGACGCCCCAGGCCGGGCCGAACTCCTGGCCGATGACGGTGGTGACGCCGGAGGCGAGCGAGGCCTCCATGATCCGGGGGGACAGCAGGTGGACGTGGGTGTCGATGGCGCCGGCGGTGGCGATCAGGCCCTCGCCGGAGACGATCGTGGTGCCGGTGCCGACGACCACGTCCACGCCGTCCAGGGTGTCGGGGTTGCCGGCCCGGCCGATCGAGGCGATCCGGCCGCCGACCAGGCCGATGGACGTCTTGCGGATGCCCTGGACGGCGTCGATGACCAGCACGTTGCTGATCACCACGTCGCAGGTGTCGCGGACGGCGGCGGGCTTGAGGTGCAGGCCGTCGCGGGCGGTCTTGCCGAAGCCGGCCAGGAACTCGTCCCCGGGGGCCTGGGAGTCGGATTCGACGCGCACGATCAGGCCGGAGTCGCCGAGCCGGATCCGGTCGCCGGCGCGCGGGCCGTGCACGGAGATGTAGTCGTGGGCGGAGATCGCGCTCATGACGGCACCTCGGCGTCGTCGAAGCCGGTCAGGTAGCCGGTCGCGCGGGCCTTCGCGAGGGCGGCCTCCTTCGCGCCGGGCGCGTCCAGCGGCCCGTCGACGAGCCCGGCGAAGCCGGTCGCGACGCGTGCGCCGCCGATCGGCACCAGGCCGACCTCGACGGTGGCGCCGGGGTCGAAGCGCACCGAGGAACCGGCCGGGACGGCGAGGTGGGTGCCGTAGGCGGCGGCGCGGTCGAAGGCCAGGCGCGGGTTGGCCTCGAAGAAGTGGAAGTGCGAGGTGACGGAGATCGGCACCCCGGAGGTGTTGTGGACGGGGAGCACCAGGGTCTCCTCGACCGGGTCGTAGCCGGCGCCGTCGCCGGGCAGCGCGCCGCCGGGGGCGCCGTCGCCGAGCGAGCCGGCACCACGGAAGGGGTCGTTGACGACGGCGAGGCGGGTGCCGTCGTCGAAGACGGCCTCGACTTGGACGACCGTGACCACGTCGGGCACGCCGGGCAGCACGTCGTCGGCGGTGAGCACGGAGCGGCCGGCCTCGATGGCCTCGGCCAGGCGTCGGCCGTCGCGGGCGGCCTCGCAGACGGTGTCCGCGATCAGGGCCGTCGCCTCGGGGATGTTGAGGCGGACGCCGCGGGCGCGGCGGGCGCGGGCCAGTTCGGCTGCCGTGAAGATCAGCAGCCGGTCCCGCTCGGTGGGGGTCAGTCGCACGGTTCCTCGCTCGCGTCGCCGGGGAGGTGGTCGGCCGGGCCCGGGGCCCGGGGTCGCGGGGGCTTCCGAGGGTGATGTTAGAACGCCGTTCAAACATCCCGGGTCATTGAACCCGGCTCGGGGCGCCCTGTCCAGCGTTGCCGCTCCGGGCGGCTTCGGCCCGCCGGGCGGGCGGCGGGGGTGAGGGTGGCGGAGGTGAGGGCGACAGGGGCGGGGGCGACGGTGGCGGTGGCGGTGGCGGGGGCGGCGCACGGCGGTGGCGGGTGCGGGGGCGCGTGGCGGGGAGCACGGTCGGTGCGGGCGCCGGGCGTGCGCGGGATCGAGCGGGAGCGGGCTCGAAAACTGCCTCTGCGCTTCGCAAACCTGTCCGGCGCGGGCGGTTGGATCACGTGAACCGTCCCGTGCCCCTTTCACCCCAGGTGATCGGACGCACACTGTTGCAAACGCCGTCAACTGGGCATGACGATGGGTGGCCAGATCGAGGGGGCCACCCGGCCGGCGGGGGATTCCGGACGCGGGGGCCCGGAATTTGAAGGCGGGGGCATTGGTGATGGACGGTCAGTCGCGATTCCCGCGGCAGCGGACGGGTTCGGGTGACGCCTACCGCTCGGGCCCGGTCCAGGGGCCGGTCGGCAGCACCGGGACGGCCCTGCCGGCGGTGCCCGCCCCAGGTTGTGCGCTGCACCGCCGGCTGCACCTGACGGTGGACCCGGCGGACCTGCCCGCGGTCGGTTCGGTCCGGCGGCGGCTGCGCTCGGCGCTGAACCACTGGGGGGTGCCGGAGCTGTCCGACACCGCCGAGCTGCTCTCCTCCGAACTGGTCACCAACGCGCTGCTGCACACCGGCAAGGGGGCCGTCTTCGACGCCGTCCTCGGATCGGACCAGCGGCTGCGGATCGAGGTGCAGGACGGCACCAGCCGGCTGCCCGGGCGCCGCCGCGAGCCGGCCGCCGAGACCGCGACCTCGGGGCGCGGGCTGCTGCTGGTGGAGGCGCTCGCCGACTCCTGGGGCGTACAGCTGCGCGGCGACGGAAAGGTGACCTGGTTCGAGCTCGCCCTGCCTTGAGCCCGGCCCTGTCCTGCCCTGCCCCGAGCCCGCCCGGGCCCGCCGCGGACCGGCCCGCGACCGGCCCGCGACCGGCCGTCGCGCGCCGGGACGCCGCGTCCCGTACGATGGTTCGCCGTCGATTGATTCGCCGTCGAAGCAAGCCCTGAACAGAAGGCGGAACGGAAGATTTCCGGCCCGATGGCATTGCCGCTCGGCGCAACATTGGCCAGGATGGTGGAACCGTGTGTCCACGTGCGGGAAGCAGCGGGGAGACCGAACCTCGACTGACCAGCGCTCGTCGACACCGCCCGATCCAGCACGATCCATCACATCGCCACGCGGCCCGTCCGGACGATCGGCTCGGTCCGCCGCGGCAGCGGCAGGAGCAGCATGCCCACTGAGCCCGAGTCGCCGGGGCCGGCGCTTCCTGCCGGCACGTCCGCCGCCGAACCGCAGCCCCACGGGCGAGCCGCCCGGCCCCTCCCGGCCGTCCAGCCCGTCCCCGCGGTCCAGCCGCAGCCGGACGGCCGCCCGCCGGCGCCCGGCCGGGCCCGCCCGCCGGCGCAGGCCTCCCGCCGCGGCTCCCGGGTGCCCCCGACGCTCGCCGCCGCCCGGCTCGCCCCGGTGCTCTCCGGCGGCCTGCCGCCCGCCTCCGCCGACACCATGCCGGACTGGCTGGAGCCCGCGATGGCCGCCAACGGCATCGGCTCCTTCGACTGGGACATCCGCCGCGACGTCCTGGAGGGCGACCTGCGGGCCTGCGCGATCATCGGCCTGGACGCGATGGACCAGGGCCGCTTCGACCGCACCGCCGCCTCCTTCCTCGCCCTGCTGCACCCCGAGGACGCGCCCGTGGTACGCCGCCGGGTCGAGCGGGCGGTCGCCGAACTGGGCCAGTGCGGCGCCTACTACCGCACCGTCGGGCCGAACGGGAGCATGCGCGCGGTGCGGTTCCGCGGCCGGGTGCTCGCCGACGCCTTCGGCCGCGCCTCCCGGATGGTCGGCTTCGTCTGGGACGCCACCGTCGAACTGCACAAGCGCGACCGCGCGGACCGGCTCGCCCTGCTGCGCGAGGAGCGCTCCCGGTTCATCAAGGAGGCGGCCCGCGCGCTGTCCGAGGCCGTCACCGTCCGGGACGTCGCCCGGGTGTTCACCGAACTGCCGCTGCCCGGCCTGCCCCCGGACGGCCTGGTGCTCGCCTCCTTCGAGGCCGGGCGGGCGCAGATCCTCGGCGCCTCCGGCTACCTGACCGAGTCGCTCGCCGTCTGGGACCGCACCCTGCTGCCGGCCGGCCACCCGGCCGCCGAGGCGCTGCGCCACCGTGCGCCGGTGTTCGTCTCCTCCCGCGAGGAGTTCCGCGACGGCTACCCGGACGTGTGGGAGCCCACCAGCCGCAACGGCCGCGGCTCCTGGGCGTACCTGCCGCTGGTGGCCAGCGGCCGGGCGATCGGCGTCTGCGTGGTCAGCTTCGACGACGAGCGCGAGCTGGACGCGGACGAGCGCACCCTGCTGACCACCCTGGGCGGGCTGGTCGCCCAGTCGCTGGCCCGGGCCCGGCTGCACGACGCCGAGCACGAGCTGGCGGCCGGCCTGCAGCGGGTGATGCTGCCGCGCACCGTCCCGGCCGTGCCGGGCGTGACCACCGCGGTGCGCTACCTGGCGGCCGGCTCCGGTCTGCAGATCGGCGGCGACTGGTACGACGTGGTGCCGCTGCCCGGCGGGCACGTCGGCCTGGTGATCGGCGACGTGCAGGGCCACGACGTGCACGCCGCCGGGATCATGGGCCAGCTGCGGATCGCGCTGCGCGCCTACGCCGCCGAGGGCCACCCGCCCGCCGCGGTGATGGCCCGTGCCTCCCGCTTCCTCGCGGACCTGGACACCGACCACTTCGCCACCTGCACCTACGCGGAGGTCAACGTCGACTACGGCGTGGTCTACGCGGTGCGGGCCGGCCACCTCGACCCGGTGGTGCGCCGCGCGGACGGCAGCGTCACCGTGGTGCCGGTGGCCGGCGGGCTGCCGCTGGGCATCGACCCGGACCAGGAGTACCGGGTCACCCGGTTCAGCCTGGACCCGGGCGAGACCGTGCTGCTGTGCACCGACGGCCTGGTCGAGTCGCGCGGCATGGACCTCGACCAGGGCATCGCCCGGCTCACCCGCGCCCTCGCCGGCCCGCTGCCCGCCGCCGACGAGGCCGCCCGCGACCCGCTGGAGGAGCTGGCCGACCGGATCGCCTCCCAGGCCGCCGACTCCAGCGAGCGCGAGGACGACATAGCGCTGCTGCTCCTGCGCTGGGACGGCCCGTCAGGCGGGCTCGCCGCCCAGCAGCTGCGCCGCCGGATCGGCCAGGCCGACCTGGCGCGGATCTCCGAGGTCCGGGCCGAGCTGCGCGACGCGCTGCGCCGGTGGGGCGTCGCCGAGTTCATCGACACCGCCGAACTGCTCTCCTCCGAGCTGGTCACCAACGCCATCCGGCACACGGACCGTGACGCCATGTTCACCGCCCGCCTCTACCGGGAGCCGGCCGCGGACGGCGGCCGGGCCCGGCTGCGGGTCGAGGTGGAGGACGAGTCCGACCTGTGGCCGACCCGCCGCACGCCGGGCGAACAGGCCTCCTCCGGGCGCGGCCTGATGCTGGTCGAGGCGCTGGCCGACGCCTGGGGCGTGGAGCCGCGCGGCTCCGGCAAGCGGATGTGGTTCGAACTCGGCGGCGTCGCGGCGGCCTGACCGGACGGACCCGCGCGCCGGGCCGTTCGCGCCGAGTCGTTCGCGCCGAGTCGTTCGCACCGGGCCGTCCGGAGCGGGTCGTCTGGAGCGGGTCGTGCGCACCGGGTCGTCAGAACCGGCCGGAAGCGGCCCGGTCCGGACGGCCTGGAGGGGCGTAATCTGAAGACAGGTCACGCGCCCCGGCGCGTCCCGGCATCCGACGAGGGTGTGTGGCTCCGGCCCGCCGATCGCAGGCGGTCGCCGGTGGGCGGCGGGCAGTCATCACCACTCTGCGGAACCCGAGGATCACGCCATGGTGTCGATCTTCCATCACCACGCACACGACGAATCCCCCGCGACCCCCTCGGTCCCGCTGCCGCCCCCGGTACGGCAGGCCGCCGTGCCCCACGACGTGACCGGGGACGCCGCCCGCCTCCCGCTGATCTACGTGCGCGGCTTCGCCGGCGGCACCAGCGGCATCGACAAGCAGGTCGACGACCCCTTCTACGGCTTCAACGACGGCTCGACCCACATCCGGGTCGGCGGCGACGGCACCGCCCAGTACTACCAGTTCGAGAGCCCGCTGCTGCGGCTCTTCGCCGAGGACGGCTACCACCCGCTGGTGACCGGTGACCCGAAGGCCTACCTGCGCTCCCGCGAGGCCGGGTCGGTGGACCCGGCGACCGTCTGGATCCATCGCTTCTACGACGCCTCCGCCGACACCTTCGGCAGCAAGGCGGCCGACTTCGACATCGAGGCGGCGGCCAGGGACCTGTACGGACTCGTCCGGCTGGTCCGGGAGAAGACCGGCGCGGACAAGGTCGTCCTGATCGCCCACTCGATGGGTGGCCTGATCTGCCGCAGCATGCTGCAGAAGTGGTCGTACGACAGCACCGACGACTTCCGGCCCGACATCCCCGGCAAGGACCTGGTCGACCGGCTGTTCACCTACGGCACTCCGCACGGCGGGATCACCTTCGCGGTCGGCGGTGGCCTGCTCGACGAGTTCATGGAGGACCTCGGCCCGGTCGGCTCCGACATCTTCTCGCCCGAGATGATGTACGGCTACCTGGTGCCCGGCGTCCCGTACGGCACCGAGGCGCCGGCCGGCTGGCCGGCGAACCGGGTCCCGCCCGAGGCCTTCGACTCCGACCGGATCTTCTGCGTGGTCGGCACCGACGCCGGCGACTACGGCCTGGCGCAGAAGGTGGTGGGGCCTCAGAGCGACGGCCTGGTCGCGATCGGCAACGCCTCCGTCGAGGGCGCGCACCGCGCGTACGTGCACCGCTCGCACTCGGGCCGCTACGGTCTGGTCAACTCGGAGGAGGGGTACCAGAACCTGCGCCGGTTCCTGTTCGGCCGCAAGCGGGTGGCGATCGAACTCGCCGGCCTGGATCCCGGCCCGTCCGACGCGGACGGCCGCACCTCGTTCTGGCAGGCCGAAGTCCAGCTGTCGGTCCGCGGCCTGCCCGTCGTCCTGCACCAGCAGGTGGCGGCGCACTACTGCCCCGTCGCGCTGGACCCGGGCCCGGACGGCGCCCCGATCCCGCTCACCACGGTCTTCCTCCTCGATCCGCTGACCATGCCCGCGGAGGGCGCGGACGGCACGGACGGCACGGACGGCGCGAACGCCCCCGTGTCGCTGCCGTCCCGCTACGCACTGCACCTGCGGGTCTCCCGGCTGGCGGAGGAGCACGGGCTGCTGTTCTGGCGCGACCACCTCGCCGAGACGGCCGACTGGGACGACACCCTGATCGTCGACGTCGGCCACGACAGCGACGACCCCAAGGGCGAGCTGCAGCTCTGGGCCGCCTGGAACTCCCAGGTGCCGGTGGCGATCGCCGACCGGTACCCGATCAGCGGCAGCCCGCTCGCGCTGGACGGGGACGCGACGGCCTCCGTCCGCCTTCCGCCGAGCGCGGGCCGGCTCCTCGGAGCCGACGCCTCGCTCGTCCTGCGGCCCTCGGTCTGGGAGTGATGCCGGTGGGCATCAGCCGAACTGCTGCTCCAGGTCCTTCAGTTTGCGCTCCAGGGAGTCCAGCCGGGGCAGCGTGACGGTGTCCTCCTCGGTGGTCAGGTCGACGGTGCGCCGCTCCGGCCGGGCCGGCAGGCCGGGCTGGACGACCGTGCCCTCGGCGGCCTCGGAAGCGGCGGCGGCCCGGGTCGCGGCTCCGGAGTCGCCCTCCGGGGCCTCGACCGCGCGCGGGCCGGCCGGCCCGCCGGCTATGGCGGGCTCCGAGCCGGACTCCAACTGCCGGGCGGCGGTGGTGTTCCCGCGCCCGCGCCAGGCGCCGTTGCCGCGGTTGATCGCCCGGATCTCGGCCCGCTCGCGGCGGCCCGCCAGCTTGCGCCGTTCCTTCTCCAGCGCCCGCTCCCGCTTCTCCTCGCGGACCTCGTCCACCGCCTCGTCCAGGCTGCGGACGCCCTCCAGGAGCATCAGCGACCAGGCCGCGTAGGTCTCGCGCGGGGCGCGCAGCCAGCGGACGATCCGGATCTGCGGCAGCGGCCGGGGGACGAGCCCCTGCTCGCGCAGTGCCGCCCGGCGGGTCTGCTTCAGCGCCCGGTCGAACAGGATCGCCGCGGACAGCGACATGCCGGAGAAGAACTGCGGGGCGCCGGCGTGGCCGAAGCCGCGCGGGGCGTGCACCCAGTTGAACCAGGCCGAGGCGCCGGCGAACAGCCAGACCAGCAGCCGGGAGCCGAGCGCGGCGTCGCCGTGGCTGGCCTCGCGGACGGCGAGCACCGAGCAGAACATCGCGGCGCCGTCCAGCCCGAACGGCACCAGGTACTCCCAGCCGCCGGACAGGCCGAGGTTCTGCATGCCGAAGCCGACCAGCCCGTGGAAGGAGAGTGCGGCCGCGACCCCGGCGCAGCAGAACAGCAGCGTGTACGAGGCTGCGCCGTACAGGGATTCCTTGTTGCGGCGCCGTTCCTCGGAACGCTCCCAGGAATCCGCGCCGCCGGCGGATCCCCGGCTCCGGGCCAGGGCCACCAGGAGTGCGCTGACCAGCAGCCCCGCGACTCCGGTGACGGCCCAGCCGAGCGGTATGTCGGACAATTTCATCGCCGGAACCAGCCTCGCTTTCTGCGTCGAGTTCCTGCGCCGTGATGGCGGGGACCATCATGGCGGATGCTCGGCGGGCGAATGGCGGATTCATCGTCAATGCGCTGAGTAGAGGGATTTCTGACCCGGAATCGATCGCATTGTCATACGAATTCGAAGCAGGCGATTCCCGGGATTCCGGGCTTTTCCGGTTCGATGTCGAACGGGTTTTCGTCAACCGCGCATGACGCGGGGGCAGCCGGCGCACATGTCCTCGGGGGCCGCGGTGTACAGAAGGCAGCAGCTGGCCCTGGCCCGGGCCGCCGGGCCCGGGGTGCCGCCGCCGGAGGGTTCTCCGGGAGCGCCGTCGCGGCCGGGCGCCGGGGCCGCGAAACCGGCGCCCGGGGTGAAGGGTGCCGGGGCGGGAGCGGGGCGGCCCGGCGCGCCGGGCGCGTGCGCGGGGGTGTGGCCGGTGGGCCGGTGGCCGTCCGGGGCGAGCAGCGCGGACAGCTCGGCGCGCGCCCGCTCCGGCTCGCCGAGCAGTCCGCCCGCGTAGTGCAGCCCCTCCACCACCGCGTCGGTGGCCATCGCCCACAGCACCCGGGGCCCGCGCCGCACCTGCGGGCGGAACGCGGCCAGCAGCGGGGCCAGGAACCCGCCCAGCGCGCACCGCAGTTCGGCCGCCAGCGCGGTCTCGTCGGGGGCGGTCCGGGCGGCCGCGGCGGCGCTCTCACCGCCGGCCGGCGGGGCGGCCGCCGGGTCGTCCGGCAGGCAGAGGAACGCGGCCGGACGGACCGCCAGCTCCACCGCGGCGGCGCCCCGGCGCAGCGCCACGTCCCCCGGCCCGAGCAGCGGCACCCGCCGCTCCAGGAACCAGGGCACCGTGAACAGCAGCGAGAGCGGCCAGACCGCGCGGTGCAGGCCGAAGCCGGCCGCCACGTCCGGGCGCAGCGGGCGCCCGTAGCGGGCGAGGTCCCGGTGCGTGTCCAGGGCGATCAACTCGCCGACGGCTCCGGGCCGTTCGGCGAGGTCGGCGGCGGTCAGCCAGCCGTCGCCGGGCGGGGGCGGGGGCGGGGCGCACCGCACGCTCAGCACCGGGGTGAGTCCGGAGAGTCGGTGGTACGACGGCGCGCAGGGGGTGGTGGGCTCCGGCGCGCCGGCCGGGGCGTGCGCCTCGGTGGTGCGGGGGGCGCACGGCGCGGGGCCGGGCCGGGTGCTGCTCGCGGTCATGGTCGGGCCCCATCGGGTCGACCGGGGCCGCGCATGGGGCCCGGTGGCGCCCGGCCGCGCTGCTGCCCGCCGGGCCCGGCCGGGCCCGGGCATGGCGGTGCCCGGGGAACGGCAAGGCTGACCCGGCCGGGGCACTGCTCGCCCCGGCCAGGTTAGGCTCACCTTAGCTGATGGTGCCCCGGGTCTCGCGGGTGCTGCGTCCGTCCGGGGGAGTGCCGGGCGGGCGCAGGGCGCCCAGCTGGCGCGCGAGCCAGACCGGCACGCCGCCCAGCGCGTGCACCAGCCGGGCGGCCTCGGCGCGCAGCCGGGCCGCTTCGGCCGGCCCGGACACCTCGGCGAGCGCCGCGAGCGCCGGCGCCACCCCCACGGTGAAGCCGAGTTGCTCGCGCAGCCGCAGCGAGGCGTCGAAGCCCTCCCGGGCGCGGCCGAGGTCGCCGCGGGACAGCGCGAGCGCGGCCAGGTGCCGCCAGGTGTAGGAGCGCAGCAGTTCGTCGCCGCGTTCCCCGGCGCCCTCGTGCGCCCGGCGGTAGGCGATCCAGGCGGCACCGCGGTCGCGCAGCAGGTTCTCGGCGACCAGCCCGCGCCGGAAGTCCAGCAGCGGGCGGCCCGGGGCGCCCGGCGGCAGCAGGGCCGAGGTGCGGCCGAGCGCGGCCTGTGCCTCGTCGAGCCGGTCGCGCGGGCCGAGCACGCTGGCCACGTAGGCGAGGAAGCCGCGGGCGCAGGCGGCGGCCGCGCGCTGCTCGGTGCCGGCCGCCACCGCCTCGGCCAGGCGCAGTGCCTGCTCCGCCTGTATCCAGTGGGTGGCGGTGAACAGGCACTGTTCGATGAGGAGTTCGGCCCGCCCGAGGGCGGCCGTCGGGTCGTGTTCGGCGGCCGGGCGGAGCAGTTCGGCGGCTTCCTGCCAGCACGCCCGGGACCGCAGTCGCCATACGGTGTCGCCCGGTTCCTCCGCTGCCCGCCCCAGCCCGTCCGGGCCGCTGGGGCCCCATCCGTGCTCCGACAACGCCACCTCCTTGTGCGCGCCATCCAGCCGGGCACGGGGCCCGCCCAGGCGCGTTGCCGCGGTCCGTTCGCATGATGACGGAACGGCGGGCTGCAGGGCGAAGTCCCGCGCTGTGGCGGCAATTCAACACGGGGGTGAGCTTGTGCACCAGATCACGAGCGCAGGTTGTTGCTTTTCCGGGCCGGATGATCTAGTGGGTGCGAGCGGCGGTCAGGAGGTCCAGCCGGTCTCCATCAGGGCCTCGGCCGCGCCGTTGGCGGGCTGGGGCACGCCGGCCAGGTCCAGGCTGAACAGGGCGACCAGCAGCTGCTCGCCGCGGACGGTGGCCTGGTGCGAGTAGCCGGCCAGGGTGAACATGGCCGCGGCCATCTCCTCGGCGTGCAGGGTCTGCAGCCACAGGCACTCCACCGACTTGACGTCGGCGGGCTCGGTCCAGGTGTCCACCTGGGCGACCATCCGGCTGCCCAGCAGGGTGACGCCGTCGCGCTCCTGGGCCTCCGTCAGCTCCAGGTCGTCGAAGCCCAGCCACTCCAGGTAGCGGGCGGCGGTGAACACCGCGTCCTGCGAGGTGCGCACCGGGTGCGGGCGGAACGGCGTGCGGTGGCGGAACGGGCGGGCCCGGCCTCCGGTGGGGACCCCGGGCGGGGCCGGCGGGGCGGGCGGCGTGGGCACCGGGGCGCCCATCGGGTGGGCCGGCTGCGGGCGGGAGGCCTGCGGGCCGGCGGCGGTGAGCGGGCCGCCGGTGCCGGCGTTCAGCCGGGTCGCGCGGTCCACCGGCAGCCGGACGGTCGCGCCGCAGTTGCAGGTGAACTCGGGCTGCGGCCACTGGTCCGAGCGGCCGCAGTGCGGGCAGCGCATGCTCAGCCAGGAGTCCTCCCAGGAGCGGAACCGCACCTGCACCGGCACCCCGCCGCGCAGCAGCGGCACCTTCAGCGAGGCCCCGCACGGACACGGCAGCGACGGCGGCTCGTACAGGTGCTCGCGACGGCAGGCGGGGCAGCGGATCGCCCGCGCGCCACCGCCCGCTCCCGGCCCCGGCAGGGCGGGGTCGTGTCCGGTGAAGTCGTCGGGCAGTCCGGCCATCGCGGGCTCCGTCCGTGGGCGTCGGGTGGGTGGGGCGATTCCCATGCTCCCCCAAACGGGGGACGGTTGGCGCGGAATGGGACAATCCTCAGGGACGGATCAGGGATGGTCACCCGGCAGGTGGAGGGCGGACGGCGGCCCCGGTGCCCGGCGGGTGGTCGGTCGGCGGACCACGGGGGTGCGCCGGCGGGCGGACCGGGGCCGCGGGGGCGGTGGCGCCGGGGTGTCCGCGGGCCGCGCTCCGCGGTCGGGCGGGTGCTCAGCCGGCGGACCAGCGGGCCAGGTCGGCGGGCGTGTCGAGGTCGTCCGGGACGGCGACGTCGGCGCATTCGACGAGCACGGTCTCGTCCGCGTGCGCCGCCAGCAGGGCCCGGGCACCGGCATCGCCGTCCGCGCCCGCCGCCGCCTCGGCGAAGTGGCGGGCGCCGATCAGGACCGGGTGTCCGCGCCGCCCGTCGTACGCGGCGGCCGCCAGCTGGGCGCCCGCCCGGTGCGCGGCGAGCAGCCGGGCCACCGCCGCCGGGGTGACGCCCGGGGTGTCCACCAGCATCACCAGCACCGCGGGCGCCCGCGGCGCCAGCGCGGCCAGCCCGGCCCGCAGGGAGGAGCCCATGCCGCCCGCCCAGTCCGGGTTGGCCACCAGCCGGCACCCTGGCAGGTGGGCGGTGGCCCGGACCCGGTCGCCCTCGGCACCCAGCACCACCGTCACGTCCGGGCAGCCCCCGGCGCGGACCACCGCCACGGCGTGCTCGACCAGCGGGCGGCCCCGGTAGCGGATCAGCGCCTTGGGGCGCCCGCCCAGGCGGCGCCCGCCGCCGGCGGCGAGCACCAGGGCGGGGACGGCGGGTTCGGTGCGGCTCATGGGCCCAGCCTGCCCGCCCGGGTGGCCGTCGCGCAGCACCCGGGGGCCGGAGTTGGACGAACCCACAAGCCCGGGCCGCCGCCCGCGCCCGCTGCCCGGCGGTTCGGCCGCTGGCCCCGCCGGCCGTCCGGCCCCTGTACTGGGTCGATGAACACCGCACCGCGCCCGCCGGTCGACCGCTTCGGCCGGGTCCACACCGATCTGCGGGTCTCGCTGACCGACCGCTGCAACCTGCGCTGCACGTACTGCATGCCCGCGGAGGGTCTGGACTGGCTGCCGCGCGCGGGGCTGCTGACCGACGACGAGGTGCTGCGGCTGGTCCGGATCGGCGTCGAGCGGCTGGGGGTGCGGTCGGTGCGGCTGACGGGCGGGGAGCCGCTGCTGCGCCGCGGCCTGGTCGGGCTGGTCGGCCGACTGGCGGCGCTGGGCGTGGAGTTGTCGCTGACGACGAACGGCATCGGCCTGGCCCGGACGGCGGCCGAGCTGCGGGCGGCGGGGCTGCGGCGGGTGAACGTCAGCCTGGACACGCTGCGCCCGGAGCGGTTCGCGGCGCTGACCCGGCGCGACCGGCTGCCGGACGTGCTGGCCGGCCTGGCGGCCGCGCGGGCGGCGGGCCTGGGGCCGGTGAAGGTGAACGCGGTGCCGGTGCGCGGTGTGAACGCGGACGAGATCGCCGAGTTGGCGGCCTTCGCCGTCGGGCACGGGTACGTGCCGCGGTTCATCGAGTCGATGCCGCTGGACGCGCAGGGCGCCTGGGACCGCGCGTCGATGGTGACGGCGGCGGAGATCCTGGCCGCGCTGGGGGAGCGGTTCGAGCTGCTGCCGGTCGGCCGGCCCGGCAGCGCGCCGGCCGAGGAGTGGCGGATCGCGGGCACGGACGCCGTCGTCGGCGTGATCGCCTCGGTGACCCGCCCGTTCTGCGGCGGCTGCGACCGGGTGCGGCTGACGGCGGACGGGCAGTTGCGCAACTGCCTGTTCGCCACCGAGGAGTCGGACCTGCGGGCGCTGCTGCGCGCCGGCGCGGACGACGCGGCGGTCGCGGCGGCCTGGCGGGCCTCGGTGGCCGGCAAGGGGCCGGGGCACGCGGTCGGCTCGGCCGGCTTCGTCCGCCCGGACCGCCCGATGTCCGCGATCGGCGGGTAGCGGGGGCGTCGGGACGTGCGGGAACGGCCGGCCGGTGTGAGCTTCGACATGCTCCTTGGCCTGCGCGTGGCGCCGCCTTGACCTGCTCTTGGGGCGGCTGATCTGCTGGTTCACCGTCAACCCACCCCTGATTCCGGGAGTTCGCCGTGCCCGCCCGCCGTACCTGGCTCTCCGCCGCCACCGTGTTCCTCATATGCGCGCTCGCGCTGGTCGGTTGGCTGGTCGGCGGCCGCGACCACCCGAAGGGCGGCGCCCCCGCCGGGGGCCTGGGCACCAGCCCGCTGCAGAACCCGGACGGCACCAAGCCCGGGCTCGCCCCGCTCACCACCGCCGAGGAACGCAAGGCGGGCCGCGAACTCGTCGCCAAGGTCGCCACCGCCGCCGCCGGCCCCCGGGACGGCTACGACCGGGGCGAGTTCGGCCCCGCCTGGACGGACAGCGTCGAGGGCGTGCCGTTCGGCGGCAACAAGTGCGACACCCGCAACGACCTGCTCGCCCGGGACGGCACCGCCGTCGAGCGCAAGGACGGCTCGGACTGCGTGGTCACCGCGATGACCATCCGCGACCCGTACACCGGCCAGACCGTCCAGTGGACCAAGCAGCAGGCCGGCAGGATCCAGATCGACCACGTGATGCCGCTGTCCTACGACTGGCAGATGGGCGCCGCCGCCTGGGACAGGGCCAAGCGCGTCCAGATCGCCAACGACCCGCTCAACCTGATCCCCGCGGACGGCTCGCAGAACGCCTCCAAGGGCGATTCCGGGCCGGCCGCCTGGCTGCCCGCCGACCCGGCGGTCCACTGCTCGTACGCGGTGCGCTTCGCCCAGGTGTCGCTGAAGTACCGGCTGCCGGTCACTGAGGCCGACAAGAAGGCCATGCTGCAGCTCTGCACGGGCTGAGGCGCGCGCCGAAACCTTTCCGCACACCCCCGGCCCGGGGCCCCGGCGTGACCCGGGCCGGGGCCGGATGGTATCCGTGAGCAGTGGACTCGAAGATCCAGTGGCTCCCTCGTCGCCGCGCGCTGCCCGCCCTGGCCGCCGTGCTCGCCGTCGCACTGCCCGCCGGCTGCACCGGCGCGCCCGCGCCCGGCGGCCCGGCCACCCGCCCGCCGCTCTCCGAACGGGCCCCCGCCGGCACCGACCCGGCCCTGCGCGCGCTCTACGACCAGCGGATCGACTGGCAGCCCTGCGACGAGCAGAGCGGCGGTCAGCCCGTCCAGTGCGCCACCCTCAAGGTCCCGCTCGACTACGCCGCCCCCGGCGGCGCGACCGTCGACGTCGCCCTCGCCCGGGTGCCCGCCGCCGACCCCGACAAGCGCCTCGGCTCCCTGGTGCTCAACCCCGGCGGGCCCGGCAACTCCGGCACCGCGATGGTCCAGTGGGGCTGGAAGAACTACCAGGGCCCGCTGCACGACCACTACGACCTGGTCGGCTTCGACCCGCGCGGCGCCGGCCGCACCGCCGCCGTCCACTGCCTCGACGACCGCACCCGCGACGAGTACACCTCCACCGACGACCCCGGCTACGACCACGGCCGCGTGCTCGCCGACGCCTGCCGGGCCAAGTACGCCACCCTGCTCCCGCACCTCGGCACCCGCGACAGCGCCCGGGACATGGACGTGCTGCGCGGCGCCCTCGGCGAGACCAGGCTCGACTTCCTCGGCCTGTCCTACGGCACCTACCTCGGCGCCCTCTACGCCGAGGAGTTCCCCGGGCGCACCGGCCGGCTCGTCCTCGACGGCGCCGTCGAGCGCAGCACCGACCTGATGCACCTCAACGGCGAACAGGCCGTCGCCACCGAGGCCGAGTTCACCGCCTTCGCCGCCGACTGCGCCGCCACCGACGACACCTGCCCGCTCGGCACCGACCCGGCCGCCGCCCCGCGCCGGCTCGCCGACTTCCTCGACGGCCTGCGGGAGCACCCGCTGCACGGCGAGGACGGCCGCGCCCTCACCGCCGCCCTCGGCTGGGCCGGCGTCCTCAACGCCCTCTACGACGGCCGCCGTTCCTTCGACCGGCTGCGCGAGGCCGTCGAACCGGCCATCGCCCGCGGCGACGCGGACGGGCTGCTCCACCTCGCCGACGCCGGCAACGGCCGCGACCAGGACGGCCACTACGACACCCCCGCGGACGCCTACGCGGCCATCCACTGCGCCGACGCCCCGCTCGCGCCCACCGACGCCGACCTGCGCGCCGCGCTCGCCGACCTCGCCGCCCGGGCCCCGCTGACCAGCCGGCACGACACCCGGATCACCCTGCTCGACCCGGACTGCCGCGCCTGGCCGTTCCGTTCGCCCGAGAAGCCGCACACCGTGAAGGCGCCCGGCAGCGCCCCGATCCTGGTCGTCGGCTCCACCGGCGACCCGGTCACCCCCTACCTGTGGGCGCAGCGGATGGCCGCCGGGTTCGCGCACGGCGTGCTGCTCACCCGGGAGGGCGACGGGCACACCGCGTACGACAAGAGCGGGTGCGTGCGGGACGCCGTCGCCGCGTTCCTGGTGGACGGGAAGATGCCGGAGGCCGGGACGTACTGTCCGACCGACTGAGCGCCCGCCGGCCGGACGTCGGGGAAAGCACGGAGGGGGCGCGCCGCGGGATCGCGGTGCGCCCCCTCCGTTTTCGGGGGACGGAACGTGGTCAGGAAGTGGGGGCGGTCAGGTCGTAGAAGGTGGCGGTGCCGACCGTACGCTTGGTGAAGTGGCTGGTCACCCACGCCTCGATCTGGCCGCTCTCGTTCGACTGCGCCTCGTCGGTGCCCTCGCCCGCCCCGCCGAAGCCGCGGTGCGAGCCGCCGGCGACGAACCAGTGCACCTTGTTCTGCTGGACGTACTGCTGGAAGTCGGCCAGGCTCAGCGACGGGTCGGTGCCGTTGAAGCCGCCGAGGGCCATCACCGGCTTCCCGGTGGCGAGCTGGTAGCTGGCGGCGTTCTGCGAGCCGACCGTCGCGGCGGCCCAGGTGTAGTGGTCGGCGTCCTGCGCCAGCAGGTCGGCCGCCTCGGCGCTCACCTTGGTGCCGCCGAGCAGGCCGCCCATGCCGCCGGGACCGCCGGCGCCGCCCGGGCCGCCCGGGAAGCCGCCCTCGCCGGACGGCACGGGGTCGGTGCCCCGGGTGCCGGGGAGACCGGAGGCGCCGTTGCCGCCGTTGCCGCCGTTGCCGCCGTGCTCGTGGCGGCCGTTCGCCTTGCCGGAGCCGTTGGTGTTGCCGTTCCCGTTGCCGAAGCCGCTTCCGTTGCCGGCGTTGGAGCCGCCCGGGAACCCGCCCGGGAAGCCGCCGGGGAAGCCGCCGCCGTTCTGCCCGCGCGAGCCGGGCCCGCCCGGGAGGGCCCAGCCGCCCTTGGCGCCCTTGCGCCCGCCGCCCGGCCCGAACGCGCCCTTGACGGACGGTCCGGCGGTCACGATCGAGCCGTTGTGCGGCGTGTTCACGGTGTCCACCGCGTACGCGGCCGGCCCGCCGAACGCCGCCGCCAGGCCCAGCAGGCCCGCCACCGAGGCGATCCGGGCACCCGTCCGGCCGGAGGTCCGACCGGCCGCCTGCCCGCCGACCAGCGCCGCGGCCGACGCCAGCCCGCCGACCAGCACCGCCCAGCGCAGCCACGGCAGGAAGTCGGAGCTGCGCCCGAGCAGCACGAACGCCCAGACCGCCGTCACCGCGAGCACGCCCGCCAGCAGCAGCGCGTACGGCAGCCGGTGCCGCGCCCGCCACAGCCCGTCCACGCCCATGCCGACCAGCGCGGCCACGGCCGGGGCCAGCGCCACGGTGTAGTACTGGTGGAAGATCCCCGACATGAAGCTGAAGATCAGCGCGGTGGAGAGCAGCCAGCCGCCCCAGACCAGGAAGGCCGCGCGGGCGGTGTCCGGCCGGGCGTGCCGGCGGGTCGCCCAGAGGCCGACCACCAGCAGGATCAGCGCGGCCGGGAGCAGCCAGGCGATCTGACCGCCGATGTCGCTGCCGAACAGCCGGGTGAGGCCGGTCTGCCCCCAGCCGCGGCCGCCGCGCGCCAGGCCGGCCGGCAGGTCGAGCCCGGCGGGCAGGTGCGCCGCGCCGCCGCCGACGCTGCCGCGCTCGTTGCCGTCCACCCGGCCGAGGCCGTTGTAGCCGAAGGTGAGCGAGAGGAAGCTGTCGTCCTGCGAACCGCCGACGTACGGGCGGGCCGAGGCGGGCAGCAGCTCGACGACCGCCACCCACCAGCCGCCCGAGACGAGCAGGGCCGCGCCCGCGAGCAGCGTCTGGCGCACCCGCCGCCAGAAGCCGGTCGGGGCCACCACCAGGTAGACGGCGGCGAAGGCGGGCAGGATCAGGAAGGCCGCGAGGGTCTTGGTCAGGAAGGCGAAGCCGAACATCGCGCCGGTGAACAGCAGCCAGCGGGTGCTCGCCGTCTCGATCGCCCGCACCATCCCGTACGCGGACAGGGTGAGCAGCAGCACCAGCAGCGCGTCCGGGTTGTTGAAGCGGAACATCAGCGCCGCGACCGGGGTCAGCGCGAACGCGGCCCCGGCCAGCAGGCCGCCGAGCGGGGAGAAGCGGCGGCGCACCGTCGCGTACAGCACGCCCACGGTGGCGGCGCCCATCAGCGCCTGCGGGGCGAGGATCGACCACGAGGAGAGGCCGAACATCCGCACCGACAGGGCCATCGGCCACAGCGAGGCCGGCGGCTTGTCGACGGTGATGAAGTTCGCGGCGTCGGAGGAGCCGAAGAAGAAGGCCTTCCAGCTCTGGCTGCCGGCCTGCACGGCCGCCGAGTAGAAGGCGTTGGCCCAGCCGGAGGCGCTCAGGCCCCACAGGTAGAGCACGGCGGTGGCGGCCGTCAGCGCCAGCAGGGCCGGGCGCACCCAGCGCGGGTCGTCCGCGCGCCCGCGCCAGGCGCGGCCCGGCAGGGTGCGCAGCCGCTCGGACCAGGAGGCGATCCCCTTCGGCCCGGCGGGCGGCAGGGGCTGCTCGGGGAAGAGCGGGACCGGGCGGTCACCGTCCGGCTGCGGCACCTGCGGCGGCGGGTAGTTCGCGGCCTCGGGCCACGGTTCGCCGGCCGGAGGGGAGTAGCTGCTCGTGGTCATGCGCCATACGGTGCGTGGCGCGGCTGAGAGAAACGTGAGACGGGGCTGTGAGACGGCTGTGATCTAAGAGTTCATGCGGCGGCGGGCATGGTGAGGTGCTTGCCCAGCCACTCCAGGGCCGGGGGGATCTCCCGGGTCCAGGTGTGGAAGTTGTGGCCGGCGGTGTCCAGGGTGATGGTGGACATCTTGGTGGGGGCCTTGAAGGCGCCGACCATGGCCTGGGTCTCGTCGTAGTTGTTCTCGTCGTTCGCGGTGGTCAGCAGCAGCGAGACGGGTGCGGGCGGCTGGTTCTTCAGTCGCCACAGCAGGTCGTTCTCCTGCTTCAGCTTGGTGTCGCCGCCGAACAGGTCGCCGGTGGTCGGGTCGTGGGCGGCGCTGTAGTAGCCGGAGAGCGCGACCGCGGCCCGGTAGGAGTCGGGCTTGCGCAGCGCGAACTTGAGCGCGCAGTAGCCGCCGGTGGAGTTGCCGATCACGGCCCGGTTGGCGGGGTCGGTGCCGATCCGGTAGGTGGTGGCGAGGGCCTTGGGCAGGTCGCTGGTGAAGAAGGTCTCGACCTGCGGGCCGTTCGGCACGTCGACGCACTCGGTGTCGCGGTTGTCGACGAGGGTGGGGCGGGTCATCACCAGGATGGTCGGCGGCAGCTTCTTCTGCTCGATCGCGGCGAGCGTGGAGGCCGGGTACTGCATCAGCGAGATCAGCTTCTCGGGGGTGCCCGGGTAGCCGGTGAGCACCAGGGCCATCGGGAAGCGCTGCTTGGCGAAGCCCGGCTGGAAGTACTGCGGCGGGAGGTAGACGTACGCCTCGCTGGTCAGGCCGCTGCCGGCTCCTTTGACGTCGACCTTCTGGATCAGCCCGGAGCGCTCGGGCTCCGAGCCCTGCGCCGAGTAGAACTTCTGCTCGCCGGTGACGGCCACGCCGGAGGCGTTGGGCTGGTGGTCGACGACCGTGCCGAGCCCGCCGCTGGTGCCGAGCAGGTCGGTCCAGGAGCTGTAGAAGCCGAAGTAGCTGTTGGCGATCAGGCCCATCGCGACCAGTACCGACAGCTGGGTGGCGAGGAACGCGCCGATCCGGCCCAGCCAGGACTTCCACCCCTTGCCGCCGAAGCGCGGCCACAGCCACATGGTGGCGGCGAAGACGGCCACCGCGATGACCGAGGTGATGATCTGGAGGGGGAGGCCGGTGAGACTGAGCACGTGCCGATGGTAGTTGACCTCCTGGGAAGAACCTGGACGGCCCCTGGGCGGTGAGCGCTGGGTGATCGCCCGGTCACGCGATCCGGCTCCGGTGGCGCTGCCGCCCGCGCGGGGGTATGGGGGTGCGGGGTATGGGGGTGCGGGAGGCGTTGGGGGGCGGGGCCGTCCGATGGGCACGGGGGGCGACCGTGGGTGCCACCGGGCTCGCCCTTAACGGGCATACCGGGACGGGGGATTGTGGGATCGGGTCACAACAGCGCATCCATGGCGGCTGGTTCGGTCACAACTGTTGATTCCTTGTAGTGGGCATGGCACTTTCGTGCGGCGCGGGACTCGGCGACCAGCCGGGCGACCCGCGATCCCCCACAAGGAGAGCCATGCTGAAGAGACTTGTCGCGATGGCCGGTGCGGGCGTCGTCGTCGCGGGCGGCCTGACCTTCGCCGCCGCACCCGCGAACGCCGTCCAGGCGGCCGACCTGACCTCCACCATCGCCCTGGACAACTGCTCGGCCTCGCTGGTCCGTTACCCCACGTCGGTGGCCGGCGACCGGGCGCTCATGCTCACCAACGGGCACTGCCTGCCGTCCATGCCCTCGGCCGGGCAGGTCATCCAGAACGCGCCCGCCAGCCGCAGCGGCACCCTGCTCGACGGCGCCGGCAACAGCCTCGGCACCGTGCAGGCCGACAAGGTGCTCTACGCGACGATGACCGGCACCGACGTCACGCTGTACGAGCTCACCGACACCTACGGGTCGATCAGCTCCAAGTACGGCGCCACCGCGCTGACCCTCAGCGACACCCACCCGGTCGACGGCTCGTCGATGTACATCCCGTCCTCGTACTGGAAGCAGACCTGGAACTGCTCGGTCAACGGCTTCGTGCCCACGCTGCGCGAGGACCAGTGGACCTGGCATGACTCGCTCCGCTACAGCGCCGGCTGCAACACCACGCACGGCACCTCCGGCTCGCCGATCGTCGACTCCGCCAGCGGGCGGATCGTCGGCATCAACAACACCGGCAACGACAACGGCGAGATGTGCACCCTCGACAACCCGTGCGAGGTCGCGGCGGACGGCACCACCACCGCCACCAAGGGCCAGAGCTACGGTGAGGAGACGTACTGGTTCACCACCTGCCTGGGCGCGGGCAACGCCATCGACCTCAACGTCGCCGGCTGCCTGCTCACCAAGCCGGCCGGCAGCGGCGCCGTCTCGGTGACCAACCCCGGCAGCCAGTCGACCGCGGTCGGCGGCGCGGCCAGCCTGCAGATCAACGCGTCCGGCGGCACCGCGCCGCTGTCCTACTCGGCCTCCGGCCTGCCGGCCGGCCTGGCGATCAACGCCTCGACCGGCCTGATCTCCGGCACCGCCTCCACCGCGGGCAACTACAGCGTGACGGTCACGGTGAAGGACGCGGCCGGCAAGACCGGTACGGCTGCCTTCGCCTGGACGGTGACCGGTGGCGGCGGTGGCACCTGCACCCCGGCGCAGCTGCTGGGCAACGCGGGCTTCGAGACGGGCACGGCGGCGCCGTGGACCACGAGCTCCGGCGTGGTCGACAACAGCTCCTCGCAGGCGGCGCACAGCGGTTCGTGGAAGGCCTGGCTGAACGGCTACGGCAGCGCGCACACCGACACGCTGTCCCAGGCGGTGTCCATCCCGGCCGGCTGCAAGGCGACGCTGAGCTTCTGGCTGCACATCGACACCGCGGAGACCGGCACGACCGCGTACGACAAGCTGACCGTGTCGGTGAACGGCACCACGCTGAAGACCTACTCCAACGTGGACGCGGCCGCCGGCTACCAGCAGCGCACCTTCGACCTCTCGTCCTACGCGGGCCAGACGGTCACCCTGAAGTTCACCGGCGTCGAGGACTCCTCGCTGCAGACGAGCTTCGTGATCGACGACACCTCCATCCAGACCAGCTGACCCCGATCACTGACCGAGCAGGGCCCGGCGGCACCGCCCGCCGGGCCCTGCCGGCATTCCTGGCGCCCGCGGCTCCATGCTCAGGTTTCGCTCAACTCCCGTACGCCACACGGGTCGATGGTTAGGCTCCCAATTGACGTGGACCGGGCGGGGAATCCGTCCACGTCCTTCTGCCGTGCGCCGGTGCCGCTTTGATCCGGCCCACGGTCACGCGGAGCCAAACGATGTGGGGGCGGGGACGAGTGACTGACCTGGATTTCGAGCGGAAGGTGAATCCGTGGCTCTTCGACAGCTCCGGGAACCTGACGGAAGCGGCGAAGAAGCAGTTTCCTGACCTCGCCGCCGCCGCAACCGGCGCCCAGCCTCAGGGGTGGTCGCCGGAACCGGTGACCGGGGCGAGCGGGGGCGGCCCGACGATGAAGGTCAGCCCGGAGGCGCTGCGGCGGGCGGGGGCCAATGCGGACACCCTGCACACCAAGTTCGACAAGGCCTGTGGAGACGCGTGGAAGGACATCGTCGCAGACACGCAGGACATGGACAGGTCCGCTTGGAAGATCGTCCAGGCCGTCTGGGACGCCTCCGACATCTGGAGCGGCCAGTGCAAGGCCACCAGCGGGATGATCGCGGACGTGGCCGGGGCGTTGTCCCGCAACGCCGAACAGTACGCACGCGCCGAACAGGTGAACGCCCAGAACCTGACGAAGAACTGAGGCCTTCGACATGGTGACATTCAACGACCTGGCGCGAGAGAACTTCGGCGGCATCAGGAGCCTGGCCGAAGGCTTCGAGTCGCTGGTCCGCAATTGGGGGCTCTCCTCGGAGATCACCGGGGACGTCATCACGCCGCTGCAGGCGTCGGGCTGGCGGGGCGACGCGGCCGAACGGGCCTCCGTCACGATCGTCAAGGTCCGTAACGAGATCGACGCGGCCTTCGAGGAGGCGAGCGGGATCGCGAAGGCCCTGCGCAGTGCCCACACCGAACTCTCCGCCGCCCGGGCGGACCTGGACGCGGCGGTGAAGAAGGCCGCCGACCTGTCCATGACGGTGGACCACTCGACCGGCAGCATCAGTTGGCCGGCGCCGAAGACCTCCGTGGACAAGAGCGATCCGCAGCAGTACCACGCGACCTTCAAGAAATTGGCGCAGGAGGTGGCCGGCGACATCGCGAAGGCCCTGACGAGGGCGGCGACGGCCGACGCCGCGGCGGTGACGGCGCTCTCCGCCGTCACCGGGAAGGACAAGACCGCCTTCAAGCCCGCGCCGAACAACCCCGAGGAGCAGGCCAAGCAGGCGGCCGACATCCTGAAGCTGGCCGGGAACGTCACCGACGCCCAACTGGACCAGCTCAACAAGGCCCTGAAGGAGCACGCCAACGACCCGCGGTTCACCACGGCGTTCTACCAGAACCTCGGGCCGGACGGCTTCCTCAAGTACTACGGCCAGTTGGCCCTCGCCTCGGCCGACAAGGGCGGCAGGCGGCCGCAGGCCATCGAGGACCTCCAGAAGAACCTCGGCACGGCGCTGGCCACCGCCACCAACACCCGCAACTACCCCCGGCTGTCCGACGAGTGGGAGGCAGGTCTGCGTCGGGCCGGGTCCGCCAGGGCAGACATCTTTCCGCCCGGCAAGCGGGGCAGCATCAGCGCCCAGCCGTTCGGCTACCAGATCCTGACCAACATCCTGCGAACCGGGACGTACGACGCGCACTTCCTCAACCCGATCGCCGAACACGTCACCCAGCTCAGCCAGTTGAAGGGCTTCTGGA
Organism: Kitasatospora sp. NPDC094028; assembly: GCF_049543595.1. Taxonomy (NCBI): domain Bacteria; kingdom Bacillati; phylum Actinomycetota; class Actinomycetes; order Kitasatosporales; family Streptomycetaceae; genus Kitasatospora; species Kitasatospora sp. NPDC094028. The sequence continues at coordinate 507,182 of NZ_JBMVFA010000001.1, forward strand.
CCTCGGCGCCGTGGATCGACGGGGACTTCGACCAGCTGAGGTTCCTGGGCCACCCGGGCGCTTCCCGAGCGGGCGGATTCAATCCGATGGCGGGGGTGCTGGAAGCGCTCGCGCACAATCCGCAGGCCGCGCTCCAGTACTTCCACGACCCTGCGACGGCCTACGACTTCGACGGGTCGGTCAAGGCCTTCAACCAGAAGAACGGCTATTTCGACGTGCTGGCCAAGGGGGGCGACGACTCGCCGCTCCAGGACGTCTGGAAGGGGCACTACTTCCCCGGTGGCCACGCGGAGTCGTCCGGGGCACTCGCCTTCGGCCACGCACTGGAGGCGGCTGCCACCGGAAGGGCCTTCGACGCGCCCCAGGACACCCCTCTGCCGCAGCACACGCCTGAGATGTCGAAGCTGATGAAGGAGGTGGTCGAGCGCTTCGGGAACACGGACGGTCCCGCGCTGCTTCGCAAGGACGGCGCCTTCGCGGACCTCGCACCCAGCCTCGGCCACCTGACCGCCGACTACATGGGTGATGTTCAGAAGGCGGTGACTCCGTACGACAAGCTGCTGACGACCTACGGAAGCCCGGCGGACCTCGACCGGGATCACACGGCGAAGCTGTTGGGGGCGTTGGGGCGCAACCCCGAGGCTTTCGGCGCCATCGCCCAGGCCCAACAGGCCTACACGACGGCGCACATCCAGGACATCATGCTGAACCGGGACGCCCACGGTGCCCAGTTCACCCAGGCCGTGAACAACGCCGCACATTCCGGTGGCGCGGTGGCCGGGATCATCACGGCGGCCCGGACCGACACCTTGGTGGGAGATTTGAAGGGGCAGGAGAAGGCCTACAACGACGCCATCGACCGGAACGCCATGTGGGGGAAGTCGGTCTGGAGCATGACCGGCGGCAAGCTGCTGGGGATGGTTCCCGGTGTCGGCCCGGGCCTGTCGCTGCCGGTGAACTACTTCATCGACCACGAGGCGTCGAGCTACCACATCAGCCTGAACGCCGCGGATCCGGCCATGAAGGCGGAGGACGCAGGCCTCGCCGGGGCAACCGAGGCCGTCAAGAAGGCGGTGGAGAATGCCGCACAGGGGACCGGAATCCCCCCGCTGCAGGTCGAGGACCTGTCCACGGGAGCCGCGAACCAGTCGTGGGACGGCATGACCGGCGGTGCGGGGCTCTTCACCAGGGCCATCAGTGTCTGAGGGCGGCCGGCGCTGGCGCCGGTGGCTCGCCGTCGTGGTCGCAGCAGTGGTCCTCGCCGGGGCCGGGTGGTGGTGGCGGTCGGCCCACGCACCGGCCGAACTCCCGGCCGGCGCCTGCTGGTCGGTGCTCACCCGGGCGGACCTCAAGCCCCTGGCGAAGGACGAGCACGGGACCTTCGCCGCGTCCTACTGGCTGGACGACGACGGGAAGCGGCTCCGCCCGAACCCGACCCAGTATGAGCAGGTCTGCGAGGTCCGGCGGACTCCGGCGGACTCCCTCGTGCGGATCGCGGTGCGGTCCCTGGACGAGCCCGCCGTGAAGCAGCTCTACGGCCCGGGCTGGGAGGCGACCTACAACCGGCTCGACTTCGGCGCGGACGTGCAAGGGTGGGTCGGGGGGAACAAGGTGAGCCTCGGGTTCCGGTGCGACAACCCGGAAGCCACACGCATGGACGCGCCGTACGTGGGGGTCGAGGTCAGCACGCGCTTCGCCGTTCCGATGCCGGAGCGGAGCCACCGGGCGATCCTCGACATCCTGCTGAAGGTCACCAAGGCCGTCGTGGCGGACTACCCGTGCTCGAACCAGGTGCGGTTGCCGGACAGCGTCCCCGGGACGGCGGCGAACTTCCCGACGCCGGGCCCCTGACCTCCCGAGGCCTCGTCCTATGCTCATCGGATGATCAAGCCGATAGAGCTGGTGATATTCGACTGCGACGGTGTCCTGGTGGACAGCGAGGTGATCGCCGTTCGGGTGGTGGGGCGGCTGGTGGCGGAGCTGGGCTGGCCGTTGACCGAGGCCGAGGTGATCGAGAAGTTCGTCGGGCGGTCGGAGGCGGCCAACCACGCGATGCTGGCCGAGCGGCTGGGGGAGGAGGCCGCGACGGTGTTCGACAAGCGGTTCCGCGAGCTGCACGCCGAGGCCGTGGACGCCGAGTTGACGCCGGTGGACGGGCTGCCGCAGGCGCTGGACGCGATCACGCTGCCGACCTGCGTGGCGTCCAGCGGCACGCACGAGAAGATGCGGCACACCCTGGGCCGCACCGGGCTCTACGGGCGGTTCGAGGGCCGGATCTTCAGCGCGACCGAGGTCGGGCGCGGCAAGCCCGCGCCCGACCTGTTCCTGCACGCCGCGCGGAGCATGGGCGTCGACCCGGCCGCCTGCGTCGTGGTCGAGGACAGCGGCCCCGGGGTCACGGCCGCCCGCGCCGCGGGGATGCGCGCGCTCGGCTACGCGGGCGGGGTCACGGCGGCGGAGCGGCTGGCCGGGCCGGGCACGGTGGTCTTCGACGACATGCGCGACCTGCCCGGGCTGATCGCCGCCTACCAGGGGTAGCGGCCGCCCTCCTCCGCGCCTCGACGCTCCCTGCGGCGTGACGGCCGTCACCTTCGAGTGGTGTCACAGCGGGCGCCGCTGCGCCGTCCCCTTGCGGACTTGAGAGAAGGGATCGTGAGGATGAAGGTCGTCATCGTGTGCACCTCCGTGTCGCACGGCAACACGCGCCGGGTCGCGGACGGCATGGCCCAGGTGCTGGACGCGCAGGTCGTTCCCCCCGAGCAGGCCGACCCGGCGGAGCTCGCCGCCGCGGACCTCGTGGGATTCGGCTCGGGCGTCTTCTACGGCAGGCTCCACCCTCGCCTGACCGGATTCGTCAAAGCGCTCCCCGGGAGGTCGGAGCGGGGGCGGGCCTTCGTGTTCGCCACCAGCGGGTTCCGGGAGATGTCGCCGGTGTCCTACACCCGCTCCCTGGTCCGGCTCCTCGAAGGCAAGGGCTACGGGGTGGAGGGGAGTTTCCTGTGCCGGGCGTTCGACACCTGGATGCCTTTCAGGCTGGTCGGCGGCATCGGCAAGCATCGGCCGAACGCCGGGGACCTGGCCGCCGCGCGGGCCTTCGCCGAGCGACTGCGGGACGGGCGAGGGCCGGCGTAGGCGGTGTCTCGGCGGCAGCCGCCGTGCCCTTGTCGGCCGTCACGGTTCACCGGCGGCCCCCTCCTCCTCTGCCGGCAGGCGCCACTCCCATACCCGCAGGTCCTCGGCCCAGGCGGGGAGGCCGCCGGGGCGGGCGGCCTGCGGGGTGCGCAACAGGCAGCGGTGGCGCAGCAGTTCGCGGCGCTCGGCGGGAGTCAGCAGGCGTTCCTCGGGGCCGAGGTTCGCCGGGTCGTCCGGGTGCAGGTCGGGCCGGCCGTCGATGGGGCCGTTCTCGGCGACGTTGAGCAGGTCGCCGTGCGGGGTGCGGTAGTCGAGCCGGAGGTCCGTTCGCCACTGGGAGTTGTTGCCCCAGCCCTGGGAGAGGTCGCGGGTGGGGCGGTGCGGTCGGCGGTGCGTCCAGTAGAGCACCGAGCGGTCGGCGACGCCGCGTTCGGCGTGTGCGGCCCCGGCCCGGACGCGGACGCCGGCACGGGTGAACAACAGCTCGCCGAGCATGAGGCCGGGCGAGCGGACGTCCAGCGGTTCGATCGGGGTGTCCGGGTCCTCGGCCTGCTCGACTTCGGTGATCTCGTGGCGGAAGGGGTCGAAGGCGGCGCCGGCGTCCGTGAAGGGCGTCATGCCGAGGGCGGTGAACAGGGCGAGATAGGGCGGGAGCCGGGGTTCCAGGAGGAGGAAGTCGGCGATCCGGCCGAGCGCGTACAGCTCCTCCAGCAGGCCCTGGCCGTTCTCGGTGCCCCACCAGCGGGTGCGGTGGACGCCGGCGGTCTGCAGGCGGGCACGGTAGTCGGCGGTGGCGGACGGGCGGAGCCAGGCGTCGACGACGTCCTGGTAGGGGCCGTCGGTGTCCAGCAGGGTCTCGTACAGGGTGCGGGCGTTCACCGGGCCGATCCTGGCAGGTTTTACCCTCCGGTCGACCAACGTCCGGCCCGGCGCGGGTAGCGTCGCGGGCCATGAGCCTGGTGAACGCGAACGCGAACGCGACGGTGGATGTGAACGAGCGCGCGGCCGGACTGCCCGGGGCCTGGCGGTCCGTGGTGCTGGGGGCGGTCGGGACGGCGGTGGTCAAGGTGCTGCGGATGGACGGGCGGGAGCTGCCGGAGGAGGTGCACGGGACGGCCGAGGTGCTGTACGTGACCGAGGGTGCCCTCGAACTGCGCCTGGGCGGGGTGGACTTGACGGTGTCTGTCGGCGAGCTGTGCCAGGTCCCCGCCGGGGTGCCGCACGCGGTGCGGGCGGGCAGCCGGGGGGCGTTGCTGATCGTGGAGGTGCCGGAGCAGGAACCCGCCTTGGGCGGTGACAGTGATTCAAATATCATCTGACCATGGGACCATTGCAGCCGGATGCCGCTGAACTCGTCGTCGGACTCGTCGTCTTCTTCCTGATCTTCGGATTCCTCGGGAAGCTCGTGCTTCCCCGGATCGAGAAGACCCTGGCCGAGCGCCATGACGCCACCGAGGGTGGCATCGAGCGGGCGGAGGCCGCGCGCGCCGAGGCGCGGCGCGTCTACGAGGAGTTCCAGTCGGAGCTCGCCGCCGCCCGCCACGAGGCGGCCGCCATCCGTCAGGCCGCCACCGAGGAGGGCGCGGCGCTGCTCGCGCAGCTGCGGGCCGAGGGCCTGGAGGTGCGAGACCGCCTGGTGGCGGAGGCCGCCGTCCAGCTGGAGGCGGACCGGGTCGTCGCCGAGGCCGAACTGCGCGAGGACGTGATCCGCGTCGCCGGTGAGCTGGCGGGCCGGATCATCGGCGAGCCGGTCGACGCCCTCCCGCGCACCCGTGGGATCGCCGACGAGTTCTTCGCCGAGCTCGACACGAAGGCCGCCGCGCGCGCCTGACCCCGCGGACTTCCCCACGACCCGGGCCCCGGGTGGGCGGTACCTCACCGCTCGCCCGGGGCCCGCGCAGTTCCGCGGCGCCGGTCCTGCGGCACCCTCCTGCGACGCCGGTCCGCAGGGCCGTCCTGCGGCGCCCTTTCGCGGCGCCGCTCGACACCGCCGTGCGAGGATGGCCGCCATGTGGGACGTGGAGCGGATCCGGGCCCGGCTGCGGGCGTTGGCGCAGGCCGATCCGGAGGTGCGGGACATCAGTGCCCGGCGCCACCGCTACCGGCTGGACCCGCCACTGCCGGAGCCCGAGGTGGCCGGGTTCGAGCGCCGTCACGGCCTCGAACTCCCGCCCTCCTACCGCTCGTTCCTCACCACCGTGGGCAGCGGCGGCGCCGGCCCGCTGTACGGCCTGTACCGCTTCGGCGGCGCGAACTGGGCCCGGCACCAGGCCGACCTGGGCCCGCACTGGCAGGCCGAGCTGGCCGTGCCGTTCCCGCACACCGAGCGCTTCCGTCCGGCGCCCGACGCCGAGGTGTGCGACCGGCACCTGCCGTTGGACGAGCCCGTGGACGTCTGCTGGTTCACCGGTTCCCTGGTGATCGCCGAGATCGGCTGCGGCTCGTTCGCCCGTCTGGTGGTGACGGGCGAGGCGGCCGGTCAGGTGTGGTCGGACCACCTGTGGACCGGCTCGGACCTCGTCCCGGGGCCGGACTTCCGCGACTGGTACCTGAGCTGGCTGGACGGCGCGGCCACGGTCTAGCCGAGGCCCGGTCAGTGCTCGCCGGCCGGAACCGGCGTCCGGGGCGCCGGAGCAGCGGTCGCCGGGGCAACGGTCGCCGGGGCAACAGTCGCCGAGGCGGCGGCCGCGGCCGCGGCGGTGACCCGGCCGAGCCGGACGGTCAGGCCGATCATGGCGAGGGCGGCGCCGAGCGCCAGCGAGGTGGCCGCGGCCGCCGCCGTGGCGTACCCGTGGCCGTCGAGGACGGCGAAGTAGGTGCCGCCGAGGGCGGCGACGCCGGTGACGGCGGCGAACTGCTGGGTGGTGGAGAGGGTGCCGGAGGCGGTCCCGGCGCGTTCGGGGGCGATGCCGGCCATCGGGGCGCCGATCAGGGAGGGCAGGACGAGGCCGTTGCCGACGCCCATCAGGGCGAGGGCGGTGAGCAGCCACGGGAGGGCGTGGTCGGCGCCGGTGGTCCGCAGGCCGAGGGCGGTGACGAGCAGGCTGAGCGCGGTGACCGCCCCGCCGGCGACCGGCACGCGCAGCCCGTACCGGGGGAGCAGCCGCTTGCCGGCCAGTGAGCCGGCCATGGCCAGGACGGCCATCGGGGTGAAGACCAGGCCGGAGCGGAGCGGGCTGTAGCCGAAGCCGGTCTGCAGGGTGAGGGCGAGGACGAAGACGAAGCCGGCGAAGTAGGCCATGAAGGCGGCGTTGACGGCGAGTCCGGTGCGGAAGACGGGCCCGCGCAGCAGCTCCGGGTCGAGCAGCGGCTGGCCGCCGCGGGCGGCGAGCCGGCGCTCCCAGCGCAGGGCGGCGAGGAAGGCGGGGACGGCGGCGGCGAGCATGGCCCAGGCCCAGAGCGGCCAGCCGGCTTCCCGGCCGAGGACGAGCGGGGCGAGGGCCAGGGCGAGCGAGCCGGAGACGGCGAGGGCGCCGATGCCGTCCAGGGCGGGGCGGCGGCCGGTGCGGGTGCGGGGCAGGACGGCGGCGGCGACGGCGAGGACGACGAGGCCGACCGGCAGGTTGACCAGGAAGACGGCGCGCCAGCCGAGGCCGAACAGGTCTCCGTCGAGCAGGACGCCGCCGAGCAGTTGGCCGCAGACGCCGCTGAGGCCGCCGGTGACGCCGAACCAGGCGAGGGCGCGCGGCCGGTCGGCCGCGGGGAGGGCGGTGGTGATGAGGGCGAGCACCTGGGGGACCATGGCGGCGGCGCTGAGGCCCTGGACGAGGCGGGCGAGCACCAGTTGGGTGGGGGACTGGGCGAGTCCGCACAGGACGGAGGCGCCGGTGAAGGCGGCCATGCCGGTCAGGAACATCCGCCGGTGGCCGAGGATGTCGCCGAGGCGGCCGCCGATGACGAGGCCGGTGGCGTAGCTGAACACGTAGCCGGCGACGACGAGTTCGAGTGCGGCCTGGCCGGCACCGAGGTCGCCGCGGATGGCGGGCAGGGCGACGTTGACGACGTTGCCGTCGAAGCCGTACATGAAGAAGGCCGCCAGGATGACGGGGAGCAGGGGCATGGGGTCTGGCCTCCATCGGACGTAGTTATTGGTCGAGCTGCCAAAAACGTGGGCAGCGAAGGCCCCCGCGGCGGGGGCGGGGGTGTTCAGGCGCGCAGGTCGTCGACGACGGCGTCGATGGTCGCGTGCAGGGACTCGGCCTCGAAGCCGGCCTTGGCCTGCAGCAGGAGGCCGTGGAAGGCGGCCATCGTCTGGCGGGCCAGTAGCCGGGGCGCGCGGTCCGCGCGGATCTCGCCGCGGAGCCGGCCGTCCTCGACGGCGGCCGTCAACGCGGCCTCCAGGGCGGTGAGCGCCTCCCGGGCGAGCTGCGCCAACTCCGGCTCGGCGCCGGCCAGTTCGGTGACGGTGTTGACCGCGAGGCAGCCGCGCAGGTCGGCCGCCGTACGGTCCACGCCGGCGCGCATCAGCTCGCGGATCCGCTCCAGCGGCGGCCGGTCGTCCCGCAGGGGGTTGCCGCCGGCCGCGCCCTGCTCCCGGTAGCGGCGCAGCGCCAGCTCGAACAGCTGCCGCTTGCCGCCGAAGGCGTTGTACAGGCTGCCGCGCAGCATGCCGGTGCTCGCGGCGAGGTCGTCGGTGGAGGTCGCCGTGTACCCCTTGGACCAGAAGGTGTTCATGGCCGCGTCGATCGCGGCGTCGGTGTCGAACTTCCTCGGGCGTGCCATGTGAGGAGCGTGCCAGTTCTTGTCTGATCTGTCAAAAACCAGCGCCGGAGGAAGGGCCGAGGGTGACCCGCCCCCGGCCGTCGTGGCCCTCCAGGCGGGTGGTGACGGCGGTGCCGAGCCCGGCCATCCTGAACCCGCCGGCCCCGGGAGGGGCCGGGGCCCCGGCCCCGCTCACCCCTCCCGGGGCACCCGGTGCTGCCACTCCCGGGTGAACACCACCGAGCCGGCCTCCAGCGCCCGCAGCTGCACGATGCTGAGGAAGTGCCCGGCGTCGCAGCGCAGTTGGGTGCGGGTCTGGACGGTCACGTCCCAGCCGATGTCGGGGCGCTCCAGCCGTACGGTGCGGTCGGTGCGGGCCTGGGCGCTGAGCGGGGCGCCGGTGAGGACGCGGTACGCGGTGACGGTGTGCTCGTCGCGGACCAGCCCGTCCGGGTGGGTGAGGGTGGCGTCGGTGGCCGGCGACAGCTCGGTGCGCCACTCGTGGCGGCCGATGTCGTGCACGGTGACGTGCTCGGGCCGCGCGGTGAGCGGTTCGGTGACCCGGACGTCGAGCGGATCGGGCAGGGCCGGCGCCTCGAAGCCGATCGGCGCGGCGCCCTCGTCGGCGGCCAGGTGGCGCACCGGCAGGCTCAGCGCCGAACGGGACGGGTCGAGCGCGTACCCGGAGTCGTCGGCGGGCGGCCACACCCACGGCCAGTAGACCGAGGAGAGGGCCAGCCGCAGCCGGTGCCCGGCCGGGACGGCGGCCGCGCAGGCGGCGAGTTCGACCTCGGCCTCCGGGCCGTCCGTGACCAGGACGCCCCGGGTGAGCAGCCGCGAGGTGCCGTCCGGGGCGACCGCGCAGAGCCGGGCGGTGATCTGGGCGGGCCCGCCGCCGTCCCGCAGCCGCAGCCGCAGGGCCGGCGCGCCGAGCAGGTCGACCGGCTCGGGCAGCGGCCGGGAGTCGAAGCAGACCGAGCGGCCGTCCTCCTCGCGCTGGTCCGGCGGCTGGTCGGCGGGGCGGCCGTGCGGGACGTAGGCGCCGGCGTTGAGGCCGGTGTGCTGCGGGGAGCGGACGGGCACCCAGCGGTCCTCGGCGGCCGTGCCGGCGGTGCGCAGCGGCCCGTCCAGGCCGTAGTGGACCTCCCGGACGTCGGGGGAGGGCCAGGTCTCCTCGCCGCGCCAGTGTTCGCCGAGCCGGCTGCGCAGGGCGGGTTCACGCAGGACGCCGGTGTCGGTGCCGCGCAGCCAGTGGTCCCACCAGCGCAGGGTCTCGGGCAGGGCGGCCTCGGGCAGTCCGTGCGGCCACGGGCCGAGCAGGGCGCGGGCGCTGGGGGAGCCGGCGAGCAGGCGCAGCACGAAGGAGCAGGACGGGTCGCCCCAGCCGGCGACGGCGAGGACGGGTGCGGACACCGGGACGGTGGTGTCGCCCTCGGCGAGCCAGGTGTCGACCGGCGGTTCGAGGGACTCCAGGCGGGCCAGCCACTGGGTGCGCCAGGCGTCGCCGACGTGCCGGGGGTCGGGCGGGAGCGCGGCGTCGGCGATCAGGGCGGTGAGCCGGGTGTGCAGGTCGGCGGCCAGCACGGCGCCGCCGAGCCGGTGGCCGCCCTCGGGGCAGGCGGTGACGACCGCGGCCACGGTGTCGGGGGTGAGGGCGGCCAGCCGCAGCGCGGTGGCGCCGGCGGCGCCGACGCCGAGCAGGCCGAGGCGGCCGCCGCACCACGGGCGGCGGGCGAGCCAGTCCACGGCGGCGGCGCCGTCCGCGAGTTCCTGTTCGCCGCCGGGCTCGCCCGGGCGGCCGCCGGAGTTGCCGTGGCCGCGGGTGTCGATCCGGACGGCGGCGTAGCCGTGGCCGGCGTACCAGGGGTGGCGGCGGGAGTCCTCGGCCGCGGTGCGGTCGGTGAGGCGTGCCCCGGAGTACTCCAGGACGGCGGGGACGGGCTCGTCGGTGACCGGGCGCCACACCCGGGCGGCGAGGACGGTGCCGTCGGGCAGCGGGACGCGGACGTCCTCGCGGGTGGTGTGGAAGGGGTAGGACGGCATGTGGCCGCTCCCATCGGGTCCCGGGCCGGTGAGTGCCGGGCGGCCCACGGCGCGCACGGGTGGCGTGCCGGGGGGCGCGTCGGCATCTCGACCCTAGGGGAGGAATCGTCCGATTTCCTGACGAGTCACCCCGGGTGGGGTGATGGCTTGACCCGGTCAGGGATCTGACCGGGTCAGCGGGGCGCCGCGGGAGACCGATCCGTACTTGCATACGACTTGCAACTGCGCTGCTCAAGGCGGAAAGATGGCCGGGCTCCGACCACCCTGCCGAGAGGAACCCGATGACGACCGCCCCCCGTTGGCGCGACCGGCTCACCCGGGAGGAGTGGATGCGCCTGGCCGGGATGGGCGGCTTCATCCTCGCGCTGCACGTCGTCGGCTGGTTCACCCTGCTCGCGCTGGTCGAGCCCGAGCACTACGACGTCGGCGGCCAGGTCTTCGGCGCGGGGATGGGCATGACCGCCTACACCCTCGGCATGCGGCACGCCTTCGACGCCGACCACATCGCCGCGATCGACAACACCACCCGCAAGCTGATGGGCCAGGGCAAGCGGCCGCTGTCGGTCGGCTTCTGGTTCTCGCTCGGGCACTCCTCGATCGTCTTCGGCCTCTGCGCGCTGCTCGCCTTCGGCATCCGCTCGCTCGCCGACGAGGTCGAGGCGGACGACTCGACCCTGCACACCTGGACCGGCCTGATCGGCACCACCGTCTCCGGCACCTTCCTGCTGCTGCTCGGCCTGATCAACCTGGGTGCCTTCAACGGCATCCTCAAGGTGTTCCGCCGGATGCGCCACGGCGAGTTCGACGAGGCCGAGCTGGAGCGGCAGTTGGAGAAGCGCGGGCTGATGAACCGGATCCTGGGCCGGGTCACCCGGGCGGTCACCAAGCCCTGGCACATGTACCCGGTCGGCCTGCTGTTCGGCCTCGGCTTCGACACCGCCACCGAGGTGTCCCTGCTGGTGCTGGCCGGCGGCGCGGCGGCCTTCTCGCTGCCCTGGTACGCGCTGCTGACGCTGCCGGTCCTGTTCGCGGCCGGGATGAGCCTGCTGGACACCATCGACGGCTCGTTCATGAACTTCGCCTACGAGTGGGCGTTCTCCCGGCCGGTCCGCAAGATCTACTACAACCTGACCGTCACCGGCCTGTCGGTGCTGGTGGCGCTCGTCATCGGGCTGATCGAGCTGATCGGCCTGCTCGGCGAGAAGCTGGACATCACCAGCGGCCCGATCGCCTGGATCGGCGCCCTGGACCTCAACTTCGTCGGCTACGCGATCGTCGCCCTGTTCGTGCTCACCTGGGCCGGCGCGATCGCGTTCTGGAAGTTCGGCCGGGTCGAGGAGAAGTGGTCGGCGGGCCTGGCCGTCGAGCCGGTGCGCTCCGAGTAGCGCCGCCCGGCGTCGTGCGCGCGCGGGCCGAGGGGTCGGTGGCCGGGGTCCGGTCACCGGCCCCTCGGGGCTTCCCGCGCCGGGCGGTCAGCACAGGGCGGTCAGCGCAGGGCGGCGAGCACCGCGTCGGCCATCACCTTCTCGCCGGTGGCGTTCGGGTGGAACGGCACGGCGGGGGAGCCGGGCAGCGCGCCCTCGACCCAGCGGTCGTCCGAGCAGGCGTCGTGCCCGGCGGTCGGGGTCTGGGTGTCCACGTAGACGGCGCCGTTGGCCGCCGCCGTGTCGGCGAGCATCGAGTTGAGCGCCTCCAGCGTGCGGTGCAGGTACGGGACGTCGCGGGGGGCGAGCGGCTGGCGCAGCACGCACGAGGAACCGTCCGCCGGGAGCACCGAGGGGTAGCCCACCAGCAGCACCTTGGCCTTCGGCGCCTTGGCGTGGATGCGCCGCAGCGCGTCGGCGACCTGCGGGCGGGCGGCCTCGATCCGGTCGGCGAGCTTGTCCTCGCCGTACTGCCAGGACCAACTGCTCCAGTCCCAGTGGCCGTTGCTGTAGACGTCCTGGCAGGGCGTGCCGAGCGGATTGACGACGGCGCCGGCGACGCAGGTGGCGATCACGTCGCCGACGCCGAGGTCGCTGGTGCCCAGGTTGTTGCCGCCGATGCCGAGGGTGACCAGGTCGGTGTCGGCGGTGACGGCGTTCAGCTGCGGGTCGTTGACCTTGAGGAAGGCGTCGTACTGCGGCTGCGTCATCGCGCTGACCTTGGCGGCGGCGCAGGTGACGTCGGTGTACGCGTTCGCGCCGAGCGCCGCGGCGACCAGGTGGCCGTAGTTGTGGTCGGAGCGCAGGCACAGGCCGGCCGACTGGCCGGGCACGCCGGCGCCGGCGGCGTAGGAGTCGCCGAGCGCCACGTAGTGCTTGGGGGCGGGCGTGGCGGCCTGCGCGCTGGTGGAGGTGAGCGCGAGGGCGGCGCCGAGGGCGATCGCGGCGAGCACGGTGGAATTGCGGAGTCGCCGGAGTTTCTGGGCAGGGCGGAGCACGGTTCCTCCTGGGGGAGAGAAACGACGGGTGGGGGTCGTGCAGTGCCGGGCCTCAGCTACTCGCAGGTAAGTTACTGCCAGGTTTCGTGGACGTCCATGCTTTCGCCGGGAATTCCGGAAATTCCATCAGATGACACCCGGTAACATTTCGAATTCCGCTCCACCGCGTATCGGAGGTATTTCCGAAACACCGTGGAGCGGAATTCGCGCGACTGCTTGTTACCGGTCGGTTGACCGGACGTCACCGCAGGCCCCAGTATCGGGCGCACAGCGACGGCGCCCGGCCCCCGGCGCGCCGCCCCGCCAGTTGCGACGGAGGACTGCGCATGGCCCTGGACGCCGACGTCATCGTCATCGGAGCGGGACTCGCCGGCCTCGCCGCCACCGCCGAACTCGCCGACGCCGGACGGAAGGTGATCCTGCTCGACCAGGAGCCCGCGGCCTCCTTCGGCGGCCAGGCGCACTGGTCCTTCGGCGGTCTCTTCCTGGTCGACTCGCCCGAGCAGCGCCGGATGCGCGTGCGCGACTCGCACGCCCTCGCCTGGCAGGACTGGCTCGGCACCGCCGGCTTCGACCGGCCCGAGGACGCCTGGCCGCGCCGCTGGGCCGAGGCCTACGTCGACTTCGCGGCCGGCGAGAAGCGCGCCTGGCTGCACGCCCAGGGCGTGCGGTTCTTCCCCGTCGTCGGCTGGGCCGAGCGCGGCGGACTCCTCGCGGACGGGCCCGGCAACTCCGTGCCGCGCTTCCACATCACCTGGGGCACCGGGCCCGGGCTGCTCGAACCCTTCGTCCGCCGGGTCCGCGCCGCCGCCGCGCGCGGGCTCGTCGACCTGCGCTTCCGGCACCGGGTCACCGGCCTCGCCGCCACCGCGGGCGCCGTCGACACCGTCACCGGCGAGGTGCTGGTGCCGAGCCCCGCCGCCCGCGGCGAGGCCAGCTCGCGCGAGACCGCCGGCGCCTTCGAACTGCGCGCCCAGGCCGTGATCGTCACCTCCGGCGGCATCGGCGGCAACCACGACCTGGTCCGCAAGGCCTGGCCCGCCCGGCTCGGCACCCCGCCCGCCAAGCTGCTCTCCGGCGTGCCCGCGCACGTCGACGGCCTGATGCTGGAGGTCGCCGGGCGGGCGGGCGCCAGTCTGATCAACGGCGACCGGATGTGGCACTACACCGAGGGCATCGAGAACTGGGACCCGATCTGGGCCCGGCACGGCATCCGCATCCTGCCCGGGCCGTCCTCGCTCTGGCTGGACGCCCGCGGCAAGCGGCTGCCCGTCCCGCTCTTCCCCGGTTTCGACACCCTCGGCACCCTCGAACACATCATGGCCACCGGGCACGAACACACCTGGTTCGTGCTCAACCAGCGCATCATCGAGAAGGAGTTCACCCTCTCCGGCTCCGAGCAGAACCCCGACCTGACCGGGAAGTCCCTGCGCGGCGTGCTCGGCCGCGCGCTGCCCGGCGCCCCCGGCCCCGTCGAGGGCCACCTGCGGCACGGGCCCGACTTCGTCGTCGCGGGCAACCTCGCCGACCTCGCCCGCGGCATGAACGCCAAGACCCGCGAGCGGCTGATCGACCCGGACGAACTGCGCCGCACCGTCGAGGACCGCGACCGGCAGGTCGCCAACCCCTTCGCCAAGGACCTCCAGATCACCGCCATCCACGGCGCCCGCCGCTACCTCGGCGACAAGCTGATCCGCACCGCCGCCCCGCACCGCGTCCTCGACCCGGACGCCGCCCCGCTGATCGCCGTCCGGCTCAACATCCTCACCCGCAAGTCGCTCGGCGGCCTGGAGACCGACCTCTCCTCCCGGGTGCTGCGCCCGGACGGCGAGCCGCTGCCCGGCGTCTACGCGGCCGGCGAGGCGGCCGGGTTCGGCGGCGGGGGCGTGCACGGCTACCGCTCGCTCGAGGGGACGTTCCTCGGCGGCTGCCTGTTCTCCGGCCGCACGGCGGGCCGGGCGGCGGCCCGCGCGGTCGGGTAGCGGCGGGCGCGGGCCGGGGCGCGGGCGCGGGTCGCGGGCCGGCGCGGGTCAGCCCCGGGGGCGCAGCGTCTCGGACGGCGGGTGCCCGTACGCCCGCCGGTACTCGGCGCTGAACCGGCCCAGGTGGGCGAAGCCCCAGCGCAGGGCGACGTCGGTGACCGTCCCGGTGGCCCGGCCGTCCGCGATGGCCAGCAGGTCGTGGTGGGCGCGGTCCAGCCGGACGCGCCGCAGGTGGGCCAGCGGCGTGGTGCCGAGGTGGTGCCGGAACCCCTCCCGCAGGCCGCGCAGGCCGACCCGGGCGGCCCGCGCGATGTCGGCGACCGAGACGGCCTCGCCCGCGTGCTCCTCGCAGTAGTCCGTCGCCCGCCGCAGGGCGCTCGGCAGCACGGCGCGGCCGTGCTCCGCCACCGGGCGGCTCCACGAGTGCGGCTGCGCGTCGAGCAGCCCGTCGATCAGCAGCTGCTCGAAGTGCCGCACCGCCAGCTCGGACCGGCGGGCCAGCGGCGAGACGGTGAACTCCCGGAACTGGCGCACCAGTCCGAGCCAGGAACGGACGACCGGATCGTCGTCGTCGAGCGGGTGGCGGAAGCGCACCGGCTCCCGGAGGGTGTCGTCCAGCCGCGCCGCGACGGCCTGGTCGACGTGCCGGCGGGAGATGGCGAGCGAGCCGTTGTACGTCCCGTGGTCCCACTCCATCAGGACGCGGTCGCCCGGCCCGGCGATGGACAGCGGGGACGGCAGCGCGGTGCCGTTCGCGACCACCCGGCCGTTCCCGGCGTACGGGAAGATGGCCTTGTAGAAGTCCGGCAGCTCCTCGGTGCGCATCCGCACGGGCACGCCGAAGGTGTGGTCGTAGAAGGCGACCCGGCCCTGGTGGAAGACCCGGAACCGGCTGGTGGAGCGCTGCTCGCCGACGACCGTCAGCCGGTGCGGAGTGAGGTGGCGGCCCATCACCTCGCGCAGTTCCTCGATGTCGTCGCCCTCGTACAGGCAGACCGGGCCGTCCTCGCCCGGGAGCGGTTCGCTGACCGGGCACCTGGCCTCAGCGGTGGCCACGGGCGCCCGCTCCCCCCGGCCCGGGCGCGGCGCCGAGCACCCCCGCCACCGCCACGCGCGTGGCCCGCGCTCGTCGTCGCGGCACGTCCGCCCCCGTCCCCTCGCCCCCGATGATCATGCGCAGCCTAGTGCGGCGGCCCCCGTCGCGGGAGGTGGGCGGCGGTCCCGGCGGTGGGCGGTCGGGCGGCGGCGGGTACAGTGCCGGGTGCCGGACGCACACTGACGAGGGGACCCGGGAACCGATGAGCCGCCGAGACCGCCGGACGGGTGCCGGTTCCGCCGCCGCGTCCCCGGTGACCGTCACCGTCTGCCGGGGCTGCTGCTGCGGCACCGAGGCGAAGCACCCCGGCGTGGACCACGCGGGCCAGTACGAGCGGCTGCGCACGGCGGTCGGGTCGGCCGGCCGGGTCCGCGCGGTGAAGTGCCTGGACGTCTGCACCCAGTCCAACGTGGTGGTGGTCGGCCCGTCCGGCGAGGGCCGGGCGGCGGGCGGGCGCCCGGTCTGGCTCGGCTTCGTGCTGATGGACGAGATGATCGACGACATCGCCGCCTGGGTGCACGCGGGCGGCCCCGGCCTCGCCGATCCGCCCGGCCTGCTCGACCTCCAGCTGATCTCGGTCTCCCGCCGGGTCCGCGAGTCCCTGGCGGACTGACCGGGGCGCCGCGCGACGTGACGACCGGTCAGATTGGCGTCGCCGGGCGGGCATGGGAGCGGCGCCACTACCATGGCCGGTGGCGGCGAAGGGTTCCGGGGCAGGGAGGACGAGGATGACGCTGGTCTGCCGCATCTGCGCGGGCACCGGCCGGACCGCCGGCCTCAGCTGCCGGACCTGTCAGGGCACCGGCACCACCGAGATGGGCGGCGGGGGCGGCAACTGCTTCCTCTGCGACGGCACCGGCGTGTACGTGCGCTACCGGGTGGACGCGGCCGGCGCCAAGCACGCCTACCGGGACGAGGTCTGCCGCACCTGCGACGGCACCGGGAACCGCTCCGCCGCGCACTGGGACGAACCCACGGGCTGAGCCCTCCGGTGCCGAGCCCCCGACGCCGCGTCAGGGGGCGGATCGTGCGCAGGCCATGATCCGTCGTCGCGCCGGTACGAACATGCTCTTTGCCGATTCATGGTCGAACGTTGGTGTTCGAGTGGGGGACACGCTGACACCCGTTCACCGAAAGGCCGTGTGTGGTCAACGCGCCGCTGACAGAGTCCCGCGCATGGATATCCCCAACATGGGCGTGCCGGCGCGGCTCGCCGACCGCATGAGCATGGCCGAGCAGCACGAGTACCTGCGGGCCCGCTTCTCCCGCCGCCGGATGCTGCGCGCCGGCGCCGTGACCGTGGGCGCCATCGCCGTCGGCGGTGCACTGGGCAGCGCCCCGGCGTTCGCCGCCCCGGCGAGCCCGCAGCTGCTGACCGGCGGCACGGCGGACGGCATCGACGGCTCGCTGGTCGCGCCGATCGGCCGCCACCTCCAGTTCGGCCCCGAGCCGGACACCCAGTTCCGCGTCTCCTGGCAGGTCCCGGCGCCGGTCAAGAAGCCGTTCCTGCGCTTCGGCAAGCACCCGTGGGACCTGAGCCACAAGGTCGAGGCCGAGGTCCGCGCGCTGCACACCCCGGCGCTGACCCCGACCGGCCAGCCGGTGGACCAGTACTACCTGCACGTGGCGCTGGAGGACCTGCACCCCGACACCACGTACTACTACGGCGTCGGCCACCAGGGCTTCGACCCGGCCTCGCAGCAGCAGATCTCCACCCTGCACACCTTCCGCACCGCGCCCGCCCGCGACCACCGCTGGGGCAAGGTGTACGAGCCGTTCACCTTCACCGCCTTCGGCGACCAGGGCGTCAGCGCCCACGCGGCCGGCAACGACCACATCATCAAGGCCCAGAAGCCGGCCTTCCACCTGCACGCCGGCGACATCTGCTACGCCGACCCGGCCGGCTCCGGCACCGACCCGGACAAGTCCGTCTTCAACGCGAAGACCTGGGACGACTTCCTGGTCCAGACCGAGACGGTCGCCGCCGAGATCCCGTGGATGGTCGCCTACGGCAACCACGACATCGAGGCCTGGTACTCGCCCAACGGCTACGGCGGCGAGAACACCCGCTTCTTCCTGCCGGACAACGGCCCGGACCCGCGCACCGTCCCCGGCGTCTACAGCTTCCGCTACAAGAACGTCGGCGTCATCTCGCTCGACGCCAACGACGTCTCCTACGAGATCCCGGCCAACCTGGGTCTCTCGGCGGGCAGGCAGACCGCGTGGCTGGACCGCACCCTCAAGGACCTGCGCGGCGACGAGACCATCGACTTCATCGTGGTCTTCTTCCACCACTGCGCCTTCTCGACCACGGTGGCGCACGCCTCCGAGGGCGGTGTCCGCGAGGCGTGGGTGCCGCTGTTCGAGAAGTACCGCGTGGACCTGGTCATCAACGGCCACAACCACATCTACGAGCGCACCGACGCCATCCTCGGCAACAAGGTCTCGAAGCAGGTGCCCAGCGGCGCCACCATCGAGCCCGAGAAGGACGGCGTGGTCTACGTGACCGCGGGCGCGGCCGGCCGCAGCCTTTACAAGTTCGACGTGCCCGACACCTACGAGGGCCACGAGAACCACCAGGACGAGGTCAAGACCTACTACTGGAGCAAGGGCCGGGTGAAGACCCCCGAGACCATCCAGTGGTCGCGGGTGCGCTACACCGGCTACTCGTTCATCAAGGTCGACGTGACCCCGGCGCGGCTGGGCCAGAAGTCCGTCATGAAGGTCACCGCGCTGACCGAGGACGGCAAGCAGATCGACAACTACTCGATCCAGCGCAAGGTCGGCGAGGGCTGGGACTCCGGCCGCGACGACGACGGCGAGGGCGGCGGCTGGGGCTGGTAGTCCCCGCCGGGCCTGACGTGCCCCGGCGTCGAGGAACTCTCCTCGGCGCCGGGGCCGTTCCGTTCTAGCGCCTGGGCCCGTACATGATCACGGCGACCCCGGCCAGGCAGACCAGCGCCCCCAGCACGTCGTACCGGGTCGGCCGGAAGCCGTCCACCGCCATGCCCCACAGCAGCGAGCCGGCCACGAACACCCCGCCGTACGCGGCCAGCACCCGGCCGAACTCCGCGTTCGGCTGCAGCGCCGCGACGAAGCCGTACGCGCCGAGCGCCACCACGCCCAACCCGGCCAGCCACCAGGGCCGTTGCTCGCGCACGCTCTGCCAGACCAGCCAGCAGCCGCCGATCTCGGCGAGTGCGGCGAGCGCGAACAGGGCGATGGAGCGCAGAACGGTCATGGTGGCCGAGCGTACGGGCTCAGACCTGCCGGTACGTGGCCAGGAAGCGCCCGATCCGGTTGATCGCCGTCTCCAGGTCGTCGGCCCGGGGGAGGGTGACGAAGCGGAAGTGGTCCGGGCGGGGCCAGTTGAAGCCGGTGCCCTGGACGACGTGGATCTTCTCGCGCAGCAGCAGGTCCAGCACGAAGCGCTCGTCGTCGACGATCCGGTGCACCGCCGGGTCGAGCCGGGCGAAGGCGTACAGCGCGCCCTTCGGCTTGACGCAGCTGACGCCGGGGATCTCGTTCAGCGCCTTGACCGCGATGTCGCGCTGCTCGGTCAGCCGGCCGCCGGGCAGCACCAGGTCGTTGATGGACTGGTGGCCGCCGAGCGCGGCCTGGACGGCGTACTGGGCGGGCACGTTGGGGCACAGCCGCATGCCGGAGAGCATGGTCAGGCCCTCCAGGTAGTCGGCGGCGTGCTGCTTGGGGCCGGAGACGACCAGCCAGCCGCTGCGGAAGCCGGCCACCCGGTAGGCCTTGGAGAGGCCGTTGAAGGTGAGGGTGAGCACGTCGTCGGCGAGTGCGCCCAGGCAGTGGTGCACGGTGTCGTCGTAGAGGATCTTGTCGTAGATCTCGTCGGCCAGCACCATCAGCCGGTGGCGGCGGGCCAGGTCGAGGATGCCCTCCAGCAGTTCCTTCGGGTAGACCGCGCCGGTGGGGTTGTTGGGGTTGATGACGACGATGGCCTTGGTGCGGGCGGTGATCTTGGCGGCGATGTCGTCGAGGTCCGGGTACCAGTCGGCCTCCTCGTCGCACAGGTAGTGCACGGCCGTGCCGCCGGCCAGCCGGACGGACGCCGTCCACAGCGGGTAGTCCGGGGCCGGGACGAGCACCTCGTCGCCGTCGTCGACCAGCGCGGTGACGGCCATCTGGATCAGCTCGGAGACGCCGTTGCCGAGGTAGACGTCGTTGACGGTGACGCCCCGGACGCCGCGCTGCTGGTAGTACTGCACCACCGCGCGGCGGGCCGGCAGGATGCCGCGCGAGTCGCTGTAGCCGTGCGCCGCGGGCAGGTTGCGGATGATGTCCTGGATGATCTCCTCCGGCGCGTCGAAGCCGAACGGCGCCGGGTTGCCGGTGTTCAGCCGCAGCACGCTGTGCCCGGCCTCCTCCAGGGCGTTGGCCTGGTCGACCACCGGGCCGCGGATTTCGTAGCACACGCCGTTCAGCTTGCTGGACTGCCGAAACTCCATCTGCGGCCTCCCGACCGTCACCACCGCTCCGCTGCTTCTGCTTTGTTCTACCAAGTCGGCACTTGGAAAGTCCAACTTCTTGGCTATGCTGATCCACATGTCACGCCGAAGCTACGACCAGTACTGCGCCGTCGCCCGCGCCCTGGACGCGGTGGGGGAACGCTGGAGCCTCCTGATCGTCCGTGAACTCCTCGGCGGCCCGCGCCGCTACACCGACCTGCACGCCGACCTGCCCGGCGTCTCCACCGACATCCTCGCCGCCCGGCTCAAGCAGCTGGAGGGGGAAGGGCTCGCCGTCCGGCGCAAGCTGGAGCGGCCGGCCAGCGCCACGGTGTACGAGCTGACCGCGCGCGGGGCCGAACTGCGGCCGGTGATCGAGGCGTTGGGCGCGTGGGGGCTGGACGCCCTGGGCGAGCAGCGGCCCACCGACGCGGTGCGCGAGCACTGGTACACGGCCCGGAGCGCGGCGGACGAGACCGTCGGCAAGGTGGCCGACGAGGTGGTCGGCGGGGCCGTCGTCGTGGGGTGACGGCGCCGCCCGGCGGGCCTGGCCGGGGCGGCGGCAAGGCCCCCGTCGCCGGCCGCCGCCCCGTGTCCTCAGGATGGCGCGGGCCGATAAACGAACAGTCGACGCGCAATGAGCGGAACGAGCGGAGCGCACGGCCGGGCCCCCGGCGGTTCCGCCCGCAGGCGCGCACGTACGATCGTCGGACCGCAGAACCGTCCCAGGAGAGCGGAGGCCCCGTGCCCACCACCCAGCGCCGCTACGCGAGCTACGTCGCCGTCGGCGACTCGTTCACCGAAGGCATGTGCGACGACCTGCTGCCGGACGGCAGCTACCGCGGCTGGGCCGACCGGGTCGCCGCCGCGCTGTCCGAGGAGCGCGAAGGGGAGGGCGAGGGCGAGGGCGAGAGCCACGGCCTCCGGTACGCCAACCTCGCCGTCCGGGGCAAGCTCATCGGCCAGATCCACGACGAGCAGCTGCCCGTCGCGACCGCCATGGGCGCCGACCTCGTCACCCTCGCCGGCGGCCTCAACGACGTGCTCCGCCCCGGCTGCGACATCGACCGCGTCGAGCGGCTGCTCGGCCGCTGCGCCGCCGAACTGCGCGCCACCGGCGCCACCGTCGTCCTGTTCACCAGCACCGACCCCACCCGGCGGATGGCCGGCAGCGCCCGGATCCTGCCCGCCATCCTGCGGATGAAGGCCTTCGTGCAGGAACTCGGGCAGCAGGACGGCTTCGCCGTCGTCGACCTCTTCTCCGCGCCCTGCTTCGACGACCGCCGGCTCTGGGCCGAGGACCGCCTGCACCTGTCGCCCGAAGGCCACCGCCGGGTCGCCGCCGGCGTCCTGGAAGCCCTCGGCCGCCCCGCCGACTTCGACTGGCGCGCCCCGCTGCCCCCCGCCGCACCGGCCGGCCGCGCCGAACGGCTGCGCTCCGACGCCCGCTGGCTGCGCAGCCACCTCGGCCCCTGGATCGGCCGCCGCCTCACCGGGCGCTCCTCCGGCGACGGGCGGCCGCCGAAGCGGGCCGAGCTGCTGCCGTACCGCTGAACCGCCCGCGCCCGAGCTGCCTGAACCGCCCGCGCCCGAGCGCCCCGCGTTCGCGCGCCCGCCGCCCGAACCGGCGACCCCGGGGTGTCGCTGCGGCCACCTCCCCGCCCGCCGGGCGAGCATCGGCCCCGAGAGGGGCGCCGGGTGGTGCCCGGACGGGAGTGATGGGGCCATGCGCGCACTGAGGTCGGCTCAAGCCGCCCTGACGGCCTGCCTGTTGACGCTCGGCGCGGCGACGGCCCTGCCGGCCGGCGCGTCGGCGGCCGGGTCGATCGGGGCGGGCACGCCGACGACCGGGGCGGGCACGCCGACGACCGGGGCGTTCGCCCCGAAGGCGGACTACCCGGTGGGGCACAACCCGCGCGCGATCGCGACGGGCGACTTCACCGGCAGCGGCCGCACCGACCTCGCGGTGGCCGACGCCGCGGACGGCACCGTGTCGATCCTGCTGAACAACGGCGACGGCACCTTCGCCCCGCGGCGCTGCTACCCCGCCGGGCCCGGCCCCAGCGCCATCGCCGTGGGCGACCTCCGGGGAACCGGCGTGCCGGACCTGGTGGTCGCCGACCAGGACGGCGACGGCGTCGCGGTGCTGCTCGGCAACGGCGACGGCACCTTCCAGCCGCCCCACCACCTCGCCACCGGCCCGCACCCGGACGCCGTCGCCCTCGGCGACTTCCGCGGCACCGGGACGCTCGACCTGGCCGTCGCCAACCTGGGCGAGTCCGGCGACGGCAGCGTCTCGCTGCTGCTCGGCAACGGCGACGGCACCTTCCAGCCGGCGGACAACCACCCGACCGGCGCCGATTCCAACCCCGCCTCGATCGCCCTCGCCGACCTCCGCGGCAGCGGCCACCTCGACCTGGCCGTCGCCCTCGACGGCGTCGGCGAGGTCGCGGTCTTCCCGGGAGGCGGCGACGGCACCCTCGGCGCCCCGACCGCCCACCGGGTCGGCGGCGTCCCGGTCTCGCTGGCCGTCGCCGACCTGCGCCGGGACGGCCGACTCGACCTCGTGCTCGCCGACTCGGAGAACTCCGCCGAGGTCCTGCTCGGCGACGGCGACGGCACCTTCCAGCCGGTGCGCGCCTACCCGGCGGGCAGCGGGCCGGTCTCGGTCGTGGTGGGCGACTTCACCGGCAGCGGTACGGCCGACCTGGCGCTGGCCACCGGCGGGAACGCGGTGGCGCTGCTGCGCGGCAACGGCGACGGTACCTTCCGGGCGCCGGAGTCCTATCCCACCGGGTCCGGCCACTGGTCGACCCCGGACGGCGTCACGGCCGGCCGGTTCACCGCCGGCGGGGCGCTCGACCTGGCGGTCACCAACGCCCAGGACGACACCGTCTCGGTGCTCCTGAACGCCGCCGACTGCCCGTGGCCGTGGCCGCTCCCGAGGCCCCTGCCGTAGCGGGCCGGAGGACCTCGATCCGGTCCGGGGTCACCCGGTGGGACTGGTCGCCGACCTCCCCGAGCGCGGTCGTCCCGCCCGGGCCGTCGGGCGCTGTCACCGCGGAGCCGCCCGGCTACTCGGTCGGCGGGTCGAGCACCAGGCTCGCCATCGGGGCGTGGGTGGTCCAGCCGAGCGCCCGGTAGAGCGCCCGGCCGTCCGGGGTGGCGACCAGGACGCCGGTGCGGGCCCCCGCCTGGTACGCGGCGGACTGCAGCGTCCGCATCACCACGGCGCCCAGGCCCCGGCGGCGGTGCTCGGGGGCGGTGACGATCTGGTCGGGGACGGCCACCGGGCCGGCCAGACCCGCCTGGCCGTGCGCGGCCAGGTGCCCGTCCCCGGTGCGCACCAGGGCGCGCAGCACGCCGCCTCGGCTCCACGTGGTGAGGGTGTGGCCGGGCGGGAGTTCCACGGGCCCGGCCGGCGCCAGTGGGGCGGACATCAGGAAGCCCGGCACGTCCATCCGCCACTGCGGGCCCAGCCAGGGGCGGACGGTGTCGTCCTCGGCGAACAGCTTCAGCCAGGTGGTCGGGGCGGTGATGCTCCCGGCGAGTCCGCGCACCTGGTCCTCGGTCGGCGCGGGCAGCACGTGCCGGGCCAGCTCCCCGCGCGGGTTGGCGACGTCGATGCTCCAGCCCCAGGGCCGCTCCACCGGGTCGGCGGCGACCCGGGAGACGGTCCAGCCGCCGATCCACATCCGGACCAGCCCGGCGACGTCCGGCTGCTGCATCGTGGTGCCTCCGTGGTAATAGTCGATCGCGCGTTGGGGACATTACATGCCGGAGGGCGGGTGTGCCCAGTAGGATTTCCGGGTCCCATGGCGCCGCACCGGTGCCCAACCGGTGGAAGGACCCTGGAACGTGCGCGACACCGATCGGCCGCTGACCGTGCTGCAGTCCGACTGCGGCAGCTGCTTCGGGCTGTGCTGCGTCGCCCTGCCGTTCGCCGCCGGCACCGACTTCGCGATGAACAAGTCCGCCGGCACCCCCTGCCGCAACCTGCGGACCGACTTCACCTGCGGCATCCACGCGCGGCTGCGCGGCGAGGGCTTCCAGGGCTGCACCGTCTACGACTGCTTCGGCGCCGGGCAGCGGGTCTCCCAGGTCACCTTCGGCAGGACCAGCTGGCGGGACGAACCGGCCACCGCGGCACCGATGTTCGACGTGTTCCCGATCGTGCGCCAGCTCCACGAGCTGCTCTGGTACCTCACCGAGGCGCTCACCTTCGAACCCGCCGGCGCGCTCCACGCCGAACTGCGGGCCGCCCTGGACGAGACCGACCGGCTCGCCGGCGGCACGCCCGAACAGGTCCTCGCCGTCGACGTACCCGCGCACCGCCAGCGGGTCGCCGAGCTGCTGCTGCGCGCGAGCGAGCTCGTCCGCGCCGCCGTCCCCCGCCGCCGGGAGCACCGCGGCGCCGACCTCTTCGGCGCCCGCCTGCGCGGCGCGGACCTGCGCGGCGCCAACCTGCGCGGCGCCCTGCTCGTCGCCGCCGACCTCTCCGGCGCCGACCTGCGCCTCGCCGACCTCATCGGCGCCGACCTGCGCGACGCCGACCTCGCCGGTGCCGACCTCACCACGGCGCTCTTCCTCACCCAGGCCCAGCTCAACGCCGCCCGCGGGGACGCCACCACCCGCCTCCCCGCCTCCCTCACCCGCCCCGCCCACTGGCCCGCCACGGCCGCGGCCGCGTCCCTGCGCGCCGGGGCCAAGCCCCAGGGCAACGGCCGCCGCCCCGGCAGGCCCCGCCGCCGGTAGGGCGGGCCGAACGATCCCGCGCGGGAAGTCGGACCGGTCGACGTCCCGCGCGGCGGCGTCCGCTGTCGGCGGCGCGTGGAACACTGCGGCGCATGTCCCTCGCCGAACTGACCCTCGCCCGCTGGCGGTCCGTCGACCTGCCCGCCGCCCGCCGGTTCGCCCGACAGGCGGCCGAATCGGCCGGCGGCCGGGTGGTCGCGGTGGAGACCGTCGAGCACCTCGGCGCCCCGCTGCACCGTGCCCGCATCGAGCGCGACGGGCAGGAGTTCGCCCTGGTGCCCGGTGGCACGGTCACGCTCGGGTTCGACCCCGACCGGTGGCGGCCGGCGCCCGGGCAGGAGGCCGACTACCGGGAGAGCCTGGAGCAGGGCTTCGGCCACGGCCCCGACCTGCGCTCCCACCTCGCGGGCCTGCTCGGCCCGCGCCGGACCGTCACCCTGGGGGCGGTGCTGATGGCGGTCGAGGACGAGCCGCTGACCGAGCCGCCCGCCGGCACGCCCGCCCTGCTCGCCGCGCGCGGCCTGCGGATGCCGAGCCCCGACGAGTGGGAGCACGCCTGCGGGGCCGGCGCGGACACCCTGTTCCGCTGGGGCGACGAGTGCCCGCTCGACCGCGTCCCCTACGACCACCCCGCCGGTCCGCAGAGCGCGGCGAACGCGCTGGGCCTGCGCATCGCCTACGACACCTACCGCAGCGAGCTGAGCAGCGACCCGACCGCCGTCCACGGCGGCGACGGCGGTGAGTCCACCTGCGGCGGCTACGGCGCGCTGCTGGGCTGGCTGCCGCTGGCCACCGCGCACCGCGGCCACCCCGAGTACGCCGAGTTCGTGTACGGGGAGGAGGGCGAGGACGTGTACGAGGAGTTCTCCGTCCGGCCCGTCCTGGCGCTCTGACGCGGCGCGGGCGGTCTACTCCTCGAACCAGACGACCAGCCGGACGTTCCGCTCGCCGTGGACTCCGGCGAGGGTGCGCATGACGGTCCACACCGGCTCCCACGGGCCGTCCGCGGGGACGGCGTCGCGGCGCCGGGCGCGTTCGGCGCGGAAGACGGTGGTGCCGGCGTCCCACTCGGTGCCCTCGGCCCACAGGTCACCGATGCGGCCGGGGTCGACGCTCCTGGTGTCGATGCCGCTGGCCCGTGCGAAACCCCGGCTCCAGTCCTCCCGGTGCCTCGGCTCCAGGGTGCCGTCCGGCAGCCGGCGGTAGCGGGTGATGTGGGTGGCGCGGGGGATCGCCGGCTCGTCCCAGTCGATGGCGAGGAACTCGGTCCAGTCCAGCCAGCTGGCGCCGAACGCCGCCTCGCCCCAGGCGGCGTGGTCGGCCCGGACGCTCTCCGAGGCGTCCGGGGGCAGGCCGCGGTCGGCGGCGACGGGCTGCCAGCGGCCACCGTGGTCACGGACACCGAAGAGGCAGGGGAAGCCGCTGTAGTCCCTGGACACGCCGAGCATGGGCAGCTCGATGGCCGGGTACCAGGCGGTCTCCCCGATGCCGAGGCCGGGGCCCCAGGTGCGGCACTCCACGAATCCCTGGATGTTCGTTCCCATGGCCCGATTCTGGCGTAGCGCTCGGCGCGGGAAGTCGGGCCGGCCGACTTCCCGCGCCGAGCGGGCGCCTCAGTCCGTCAGGAGGCGGGTGCGGAGGGCGGTGATCTGGGGGCGGGTGATGCCGAGGGGGCCGGTGAGGTAGGCCTCGACGGAGCCATGGCGGGCGGCGAGGTCGGCGAGGGTGAGGCGGATGACCGTCTCGGGGGCGCGGCCGTAGCCGGGCCAGGTGAGGGTGAGCCCCGGGTGGGCGGCGTGCCAGTCGGCGACGAAGCGCTCGGTGGCGCGCTCGGTCAGGGCGAAGTCGGCGGCGATGTCGTCCTCGGAGACGCCGAGCAGGGTGAGCAGCAGGGCGGCGATCAGGCCGGTGCGGTCCTTGCCGGCCGCGCAGTGGAAGGCCACCGGTCCCTCGGCGAAGGTGATCACGTCGAGGGCCTGGCGGATCTCCTTGACGCCGTCCTCGGCGACCTCGGCGAAGCGGTCGGCGAGGAAGCGCCAGGGGTCGACGTCCGGGGAGATCTCGGCCTGGTCGTAGGGGCGGTGCTCGATGGAGAGGTTGTGGTAGTCGAGGCCGTCGAAGTCCGGTATCCGGCCCTTGGCGGCGATCTCCCAGGGGTAGCGGAGGTCGATCACGGTGCGGACGCCGAGCGCGTGTAGCCGGTCGAGGTCGGCGGGGGAGCCGGCGAGCTTGCCGAGCGAGTCGGTGCGGTAGAGCAGGCCCCAGCGGACGGACCGGCCCTCGGCGGCCGAATACCCGCCCAGGTCGCGGAAGTTGTGCAGCTTCTCGAAGGTGTGGTGACGAGTGGTCATGGGCGAACTGTAACGAGCGCCGGGGCGGTTTCCTGATCCGGGCAGATTCTTGACCGGTGAAAACTCTTGACCCGGTTCAGGGGGAATGTCCGTGCGGGAGGTTAGAGTCCGACCCATGGACGTGAAGGACGTGGACACCGCCCGCTGGGACCGCATCGCCGACCTCCTGCCGGAGCCCGCCGCGCGGGAGGTCAAGGACGCCTGGCAGATCGGCGAGCAGGAGGGCGGGCTCGCCGTGCTGGTCGAAGGCCTGCTCGCCCGCCAGGTGCCGATCAGTGCGGCGGACCGCGCGCAGATCTCGGTGCTCCTGGACGGCTGGGGCGTGCGCGACGCCCTCACGCCCGGCCTCGTGCGCTGCCTGGGCGACGGCGGCCCCGAACCGGTGCAGCTGCTCGACGGCGACGGGGACGGCGAGGAGGCCGAGGTGCTCACGGGCTGGAGCGAGCCCGAGCTCGCCGAGCTGGTGCTGGTGCCGTGGATCGGCTGCACCCGCTGCGGCCGGGTGCTGCTGCGCGCCCACCGCTGGGAGGACTGGGACGACCTCTCGTACCTCGCCGAGTACTACGTGATCGCCCCGGCGGGGGAGCGGAAGGCGCTGCGGATCTTCCCGTACGACGCGGACCAGGCGGCCTTCGACGAGCTGCTGCGGGACTGCCCGGCGGCCCAGGGGGTTCAGGAGGCCCAGGGCGCCGCGGAGGCGTCGGCGGCGTAGCCGCGGGCGAGCAGCTCGAAGGCGCGGGTGGCGTTGGTGACCGCCTCGAAGTGGAGCTCGTCGGCGGTCTGACCGTCGTCCCGGATGCGGCGCCAGTTGTGCTCGGCGAGGACCCGCTGGGTGGCGGTGAGCTGGGCGGCGAGCAGTGGCCCGGTGAGGGCGCGCGGCGGGGCGAGGTCGGGGGCTTCGAGCAGCGCCTCGGCGAGCGAGCGTTCGGCGCGGGCGAGGTACTCGGCGCCGCGGGCGGTCAGGCTCGGGGTGCTGCGGGCCAGGTCGCCGAAGGCGAGGACGGCGGGGTGGTCGTTGAGCCCGGTGATCGGGTCGTGCCGGGCGAGCCCGTCGAGGAAGTCCCGGTGCAGGGCGTCGAGCACGGACTCGCCGGCGGGGCGGTGCCGGACCACGTCCGCCGCCTGCTCCTGGTGGTCGGCGAAGCGGTGGACGACCAGGTCCTCCTTGGTCGGGAAGTAGCTGAACAGGGTCGGCTTCGACACCTCGGCCGCAGCCGCGACGTCGGCCACCGACACCTGGTCGAAGCCGTGCTCCAGGAAGAGCGCGATCGCGGCCTCGGAGATCGCCCGCCGCGTCCGCTCCTTCTTCCGTTCCCGCAGTCCACTCATGCGCCCACCTCGCTGCGCTCGGCGGTCGCTTCGCGAAACACGCACCTGTCGATGACTCGCTCGCTCCGCTCGCTCATGGGCCCACCTCGCTGCGCTCGGCCGTCGCTTCGCGAAACGCGCACCTGCTGATGACTCGCTCGCTCATGTGCCCAGGCTAGCAGCGGCCCTTGACCAGGGCAGGTTTCTGACCTGGTCACACGGGGTCGGCGGCCCCGGCCCCAGGGGCCGGTGACCGGCTACACGCTGCGGTCGGCGAGGACTTCGCGCAGCACCCGGCGGGCGGCGGAGGTGCGGGCCTGGTCGGTGTGCCGGTAGTAGGGGACGCTCACCGCCGCGATGGAGAAGGCCCAGGCGCGCCCGCGCGCCCAGGCGGCGTCGTCGGCGGCGAGCGCGGCGCGGAAGGCCGGCCGGGCGGCGGCGGGCAGCAGGTTCCAGGCGACGATCAGGTCGGCGGTCGGGTCGCCGACGCCCATCTGCGCGAAGTCGAGCACGGCGGCCAGCCGGCCGGTGGAGGACACCAGCAGGTTGCCCGGGGTGAGGTCGCCGTGCATCCAGACCGGCGGGCCGGCGTGCTCGGGGAGCCGAAGTGCCTTGTCCCACAGGGCCGTCGCGGCCGCCGTGTCGATGGCGCCGGCCAGTTGGGCGATGGCCGCGCGGGTGGCGCCGTCGCGGGAGGCGAGCGGGACGCTGCGCTGCCCGGTCGGGGCGCCGGCGGGGTCGACGGCGCGCAGCGCGTTGACGAAGCCGGCCAGGTCGCGAGCCAGCGCCTCGGGCGCGGCGGGGGCGGCGGCGGCCGGGGTGATCCCGTCGATCCAGTGCAGCACCGACCACTCCCACGGGTAGCCGGCGGCGGGCCGGCCGAGGGCGAGCGGGACGGGTACGGGCAGCGGCAGGTGCGGAGCCAGCCGGGGCAGCCACTGGTGCTCCCGGCGGACGTCCCCGGCGGCCCACTCCACCCGGGGCAGCCGGACGGCGAGTTCGGGCCCGAGCCGGAACATCGCGTTGTCCGCGTCCATGGAGCCCACCGGGGTGACCGGGAGGCCGACCCACTGCGGGAACTGGGCGGAGATCAACCGCCGCACCAGGGCCGCGTCGATGACCGGTTCGTCGGGGTGCATCCGGGCGGCAGCGCACATGCCCGGCAGCGTACAGCGCCGGTCGCCGGCGTTCAGCCGGAATGCGGAACTGCCCAGCCACATAAGGTGAAGAGATGGTGATAGGTCGACAGGCGGCGGGGGCACGCCGGACCGGATCAGACTGCTCTACGGCGACCGGACGAAGGTGATCGACCTCACCGCGGACGGCCGCCCCGGCGCGTCGCTCACGATCCCGTGACCCCGGGGCGTGCCCTGCGGAGCCCTGCCCTGCCCTGCGCGGCCCCGCCCTGCCCGATCCGACCGGAACCGGCACCACGGGCCCGGGCCCCCAACTGTGCTCCGCCCGGCCCTGATTGGCGCCGGAAGCGGCGTGCGCCACGCCCGGCCGCTCCGGGCGCGGCCGGGAGCCGTCACCGGCACCTGCCAGAATGCAGGGCGTACGGCGAAAGCACTTCAGGAGAAGGTGACCGGCTTCGTGACCACGCCAGTCGAACAGGCGGCCCGGCAGGCCCAGCAGGCGATCGAGCGGAAGATCGCGGAGGAACTGGCCGTCCGCGAGGGGCAGGTGAAGGCGGCCGTCGACCTGCTCGACGGCGGCGCGACCGTTCCCTTCGTGGCCCGCTACCGCAAGGAGGCGACCGGCTCGCTGGACGACGCCCAGCTGCGCACCCTGGAAGAGCGGCTGCGCTACCTGCGCGAGCTGGAGGACCGCCGGGCGGCGGTGCTGGAGTCCATCGAGGCCCAGGGCAAGCTGGACGACGCGGTGCGCGCGCAGGTGCTCGCCGCCGACTCCAAGGCCCGGCTGGAGGACATCTACCTGCCGTTCAAGCCCAAGCGGCGGACCAAGGCGCAGATCGCCCGCGAGGCCGGGCTGGAGCCGCTGGCCGACAGCCTGCTCGCCGACCCGACGCAGGACCCGGCCGCGCTCGCCGCCGCCCTCGTCGCGAACGGCAGCCTCGACGAGTCGGTGGCGGACGGCCCCGCCGCTCTGGAGGGCGCCCGGGCGATCCTGGTCGAGCGCTTCGGCGAGGACGCCGACCTGGTCGGTTCGCTGCGCGAGCGGATGTGGACCCGCGGTCGGATCGTCGCGAAGGTCCGCGACGGCAAGGAGGGCGACGGCGCCAAGTTCGCCGACTACTTCGACTTCGCCGAGCCCTACACCAAGCTCCCCTCGCACCGCATCCTGGCGATGCTGCGCGGCGAGAAGGAGGAGGTGCTGGACCTCGAACTCTCCCCCTACGACGGCGAGTCCGAGGGCGACCTGCCCGGCGGCAGCGACTACGAGCAGCGCATCGCGGCCCGGTTCGGCATCGCCGACCGCGGCCGCCCGGCCGACAAGTGGCTCGGCGACACGGTGCGTTGGGCCTGGCGCACCCGCATCCTGGTCCGGCTCGGCATCGACCTGCGCTCCCGGCTGCGCGCCGAGGCCGAGGACGAGGCGGTGCGGGTGTTCGCCGCCAACCTGCGCGACCTGCTGCTCGCCGCCCCGGCCGGCACCCGCGCCACCATGGGCCTGGACCCGGGCTTCCGCACCGGCGTGAAGGTCGCCGTGGTGGACGCCACCGGCAAGGTCGTCGCGTACGACACGATCTACCCGCACCAGCCGGCCAACAAGTGGGACGCCGCCCTGGCCAGCCTGGCCGCGCTGGCGAAGAAGCACGACGTCGACCTGGTCGCGATCGGCAACGGCACCGCCTCCCGGGAGACCGACAAGCTCGCCGAGGACCTGATCAAGCGCCACCCCGAGCTGAAACTCACCAAGGCGATGGTCAGCGAGGCCGGCGCCTCGGTGTACTCGGCCTCCGCGTTCGCCTCGCAGGAGCTGCCCGAGCTGGACGTGTCGATCCGCGGCGCGGTCTCGATCGCCCGCCGGCTGCAGGACCCGCTGGCCGAACTGGTCAAGATCGACCCCAAGTCGATCGGTGTCGGCCAGTACCAGCACGACCTCAGCGAGGTGAAGCTCTCCCGCTCGCTGGACGCCGTGGTCGAGGACTGCGTCAACGCGGTCGGCGTGGACGTCAACACCGCCTCGTCGCCGCTGCTCACCCGGGTCTCCGGCATCACCGGCACGCTCGCCGACAACATCGTCGCCCACCGCGACGCCAACGGCCCGTTCCGCACCCGCCGCCAGCTCAAGGACGTCGCGCGGCTCGGCCCCAAGGCCTTCGAGCAGTGCGCCGGCTTCCTGCGTATCCCCGGCGGCGACGACCCGCTGGACGCCTCCAGCGTGCACCCCGAGGCCTACCCGGTGGTGCGCCGCATCCTCGCCTCCACCGGCGGGGAGCTGCGCGAGCTGATCGGCAACAGCGAGCGGCTGCGCGCGCTGCGCCCGGCCGACTTCGCCGACGACACCTTCGGCGTCCCGACCGTCACGGACATCCTCGGCGAGCTGGACAAGCCGGGCCGCGACCCGCGCCCGGCCTTCCGCACCGCGACCTTCAAGGAGGGCGTCGACAAGATCGGCGACCTGGAGGTCGGCATGGTGCTGGAGGGCGTGGTCACCAACGTCGCGGCGTTCGGCGCCTTCGTCGACGTGGGCGTCCACCAGGACGGGCTGGTGCACGTCTCGGCGCTGTCGCGGACCTTCGTCAAGGACCCGCGCGAGGTGGTCAAGCCCGGCGACATCGTCAAGGTCCGGGTGCTGTCGGTGGACGTGCCGCGCAAGCGGATCGGGCTCACCCTGCGGCTGGACGACGAGGTCGGCCGCGAGCGCGGCGGCGACCGGGGCGAGCGCGGCGGCGACCGGCAGGCCCGCCCGCCGCGCCAGGGCGGCCGCGGCGGCCAGGGCGGGGGCCAGGACCGGCGCGACCGGGGCGAGCGCGGTGACCGGGGTGACCGGGGTGACCGGGGCGGTTCCGCCGGCGGCGGCTCGCTCGCCAACAGCGCCATGGCGGACGCGCTGCGCCGGGCCGGCCTGGCCGGCGGTGGCGGCGCGAACGACCGCCGCTCCGGGCGGCGCTGAGCCGCGACGCCGGAAGCGGCCGGGGCCGGTGGGTGCGACACGCTCCCGCCGGCCCCGGCCGCTCCCTCGCCCGCGACGGTCAGGCGAGCAGCTTGTCCTTGGCCCGCCGGTACTCCTCGTCGGAGATGAGGTCCTTGCTCTTGAGGTCCGCCAGCGCCGCGAGGTCGTCGACGTGACTGCGGGGGCCGGTGCCGTCCGGCGTCGCCGCCTCCCTGATGTAGGCCTTGACGGCCGCCTCGGTCTGCTGGGCCTGGGAGAGGTCCCGCTCGTGCATCGAGTCACCACGGGCGATCAGGTACGCCAGCACCCCGATCAGGGGCAGGAAGATCACCAGGACCAGCCAGCCGGCCTTGCCCCAGCCGCTCAGGTCGTGGCTGCGGAAGACATCCGTGATGATCTTGAACAGCAGGAAGATCCAGAGGATCCAGAGGAACAGCTCCAGCATCGTCCAGAAGACGTTCAGCAGCGGGTAGTCCGCGGCGAGGTGATAGGTGCCCATGGCTGAGAGATATCACCCCGAAACGGGCACCGCCCCGCGGTGATCGGCCGTCCGGATGGCTCCGGGGCCCGGCCGGGACACCGGCTGCTACCCGCGGCGGCCGGACCGCCGCCGCAGCTCCACGGCCAGCCCGATCAGCTCGGCCCACCACTCCTCGTGCCCGGTCAGCAGCAGCCGCTGTGCCTCCGCCGCCGGCACCGCGCGGACCTCCACCACCTGCTCGCCGTCCGCCGGGTTGGTCGGCGCCGAGTCCACCGCGACCTCCGCCCAGCCCCACAGCCAGGCCTTCTCCGGGTGCGGCTGCCACGGCCGGTACGGCACCGGGTCGTCCGTGCGGCAGCGGTGCGCGCCCAGCCAGCCCGGCTCGCCGAGCAGCCGGGCGCCGGCCTCCTCGCGCAGCTCGCGGGTCAGACAGGAGGCGATGCTCTCGTCCCGCTCCCGGGTACCGCCGGGCAGGAACCAGTGGTCGCGGTCGTCCCGGCAGAGCACCACGGCGTCGCCCTGGAAGCCGACCAGGTGGATGTTGGTCACCAGCTCGTCCGGCGGCAGCGCGGTCGAGAACTGGGCGTCGTAGCGCCCCCAGGCCCAGTACTGCGGCGCGTGCAACGCGGGGAACAGCACGGCGAGTTCGGCCGCTCTGGCGGAGCTGTCGGATGCGGTGTCGGCGTCGGTGTCGGAGTCCGTCCGGTGTGTGGTGTCGGTCATTCGGTGATCGTAGTGCCGGCCGGGAAACGGCGGGGGGCGGCCGGATGGACGAGAGTCACCTCTGAGGCGGAGATGGCACGCGGCCGGCGGCGGGCCGGATCGCTCGGCGCCGTGGTCCAACTGCCCAGCGAGATCTCGGCGGTGATGCCCGGTCCGAAGCCGGCGATCAGTCCGGGGGCGCCGTCCGGCAGGTCGTCCTCCGCGAACAGCCGGGCGAGCGCGTCGAAGACGACGGCGCTGGCGATGTTGCCGCGCTCGGTGAGGGTGGCCCGGCTGTGCCGGAAGGCGACTGGCTCCAGGGCGAGGAAGCGGCACAGGTCGTCCAGGATCCGCGGGCCGCCGGCGTGCACGATGTAGAAGCCCAGCCCGGAGACGTCCCAGCCGTGTTCGTCGGCCAGGCCGCGCAGCGCGGGGGCGAGCATCGCCATCGTGCCGGGGACCCGTTTGTCGAGCTGGAAGTGGAAGCCGGTGTCCCGCACGCCGTACGAGATCCAGCCCTCGGTGTCCGGCACCAGGTGCGAGCCGTTGCGCTCGACGTGCACGCCGTGCCCGCCGTGGCCGCGCATCACCGCGGCGGCGATGGCGTCCCCGAACAGGCCGTTGGAGAGCAGCGAGCCGACCTCCAGGTCGGTCGGCTGGTAGCAGAGCGAGCAGAACTCGCAGGCGACGATGAGGACGTTGGCGCCCGGGTAGGCGCGGCAGAAGTCGTGCGCCCGGTTGACGGCGGCGCCGCCGGCCGCGCAGCCCAGCTGGGCGATCGGCACCTGGCGGGTGTCGGAGCGGAAGCCCATGGTGTTGATCAGCCAGGCGGTCATCGAGGGCATCATGAAGCCGGTGCACGACACGTAGACGATCAGGTCGATCTCCCGGGCGGTCAACTCGGCGTTCCCGAGGGCGCGTTCGACCACCTCGGGGACGCGTAGCTTGGCCTCCCGCTCGTACACCTCGTTGCGGGCGGTGAAGCCCGGGTGGGTGAGGGTCCGCTCGATCGGCTGGACGAGGTGCCGGGTGCGGACCCCGGTGTTCTCGATCAGGCGCAGCGCGAGCGGGAGTTGGGGGTGGCCGGCGTGCAGGGTGCGGGCCAGGTCGAGGGTCTGGTCGAGGGTGATGACGTGCTCGGGCACGGCGATGGCGGGTCGGCACAGTGTGGCCATGGATGCGGATCTCCCCAGGGGGCCCGCCCGGCCGGGCCGGCCGGTGGCCGGCGGTGTGCCCGGGCGGGCGGGGTCTACGGATGGACGGCGTGGGGGAGGCGGGTCACCAGGCGACCGGCAGCGTGCGCGGGAAGCGCCAGATCGAGCCGGAGTCCCAGTCGAGCTCGGCCGGGTCGACGGCGAGGCGCAGCCCGGGGAAGCGCCGCAGCAGGGTGCCGATGGCGACCTGCAGCTCCATCAGGGCCAGGTGCGAGCCGAGGCAGCGGTGCTGGCCGTGACCGAAGGCCATGTTGACGGGCCCGCAGTCGCGGTCGAGGTCCAGCTCGTCGGGGCGCTCGTACACCGCCGGGTCCCGGTTGGCGGTCAGGTACGAGACGTGCACGGCCTCGCCGGCCCGGATCAGCACCCCGCCCAGCTCGACGTCCTCGGTGGCGACCCGGGCGATGCCGGGGCCCTGGCGGAACGGGATGAAGCGCAGCAGCTCCTCCAGCGCGCGCGGCAGCGTCTCGGGCCGGGCGCGGAGCTTCGCGAGCTGCTCGGGGTGGGTGAGCAGGGTGTAGGTGATGTTGCTCAGCTGGTAGGTGCTGGTGTCGTGGCCGGTGACCAGCAGGACCATCGCCATGACGGCCAGCTCGTCCGCGTCCAGCAGGTCCTCGCCGTCGCGGGCGGTGGCGAGCGCGCTGACCAGGTCCTCGCCGGGGTGTGCCCGGCGTTCGGCGGTGAGCCTGCCGAAGTAGGCGCGCAGGCCGGCCTTGGCCTCCTCCTGGCCCTCCCGGCTGCCCGGGCCCATCCGCATCATGGCGACGGCCCAGGTGCGCAGCCGGGCGCGGTCCTCGATGGGGATCTCCAGCAGCTCGCAGATGGTGGTGAGCGGGAGCCGGGCGGAGAGGAAGTGGGCGAGGTCGGCGGGGGAGCCGTGCTCGGCCATCTCGTCGAGGTAGCCGTCGACGATCTCCTGCGTCGTCGGCCGCAGCCGGTCGACCTGCCGGTTGGTGAAGCCCTGGGCGACCAGCCGGCGCAGCCGGTTGTGCTCGGGCGGGTCCATCAGGTTGATCGCCTCGGCCTGGGCGATCGTGGCGGGCGTCATCCGGGGCAGGTCGCGCCCGATGCCGGCGGCCCGGCTGAACCGGCGGTCGGTGGTGACCAGTTTGACGTCCTCGTAGCGGGTGGCCAGCCAGGCCTCGCCCTCGCCGTGCGGCAGCCGGACGCGGGCGATCGGGGCCTCGGTGAGCAGCCGCTTGAGGAGGGGGTCGAACTCCAGGCCGTCGGTGTGGTGGAAGGGGCAGTCCCACACGGGGGCGGTGGTGGTCACGGGCCGGTCCAATGGTCATCTCGTCGTGCCGGGGATGCCGCCGGGAAGGTTTCTCCGGTTCGGGCACGGACATGCCGATGGTGCCGTATCGCTCGGCGGAAAAGGGAATTCCGCCGGGAGTTACCCAGAAGGAGTGATCCGGCCGATGGTCATGCGAACTTACCGTGCTATCAATGTGATTGACGCGACGGCGATCCGCCGGGACCGCGCGGCGCGACCAGCCCGGTCTCGTACGCGAGGACGACGGCCTGCGCCCGGTCGCGCAGGTCGAGCTTGGCGAAGATCCGGGCCACGTGGGTCTTCACCGTCGACTCGCTGAGGGTGAGTTCGGCCGCCAGCTCCGCGTTGGACAGGCCGCGCCCGAGCAGCGCCAGCACCTCGGCCTCGCGCGGGGTGAGCGGGGCGAGGTCCCGGTGCAGCGGCGGACTCCCGGCGCCCGCCGCCGGATCGGCGGCGCCCGCGGCGAAGCGCTCGACCAGCCGCCGGGTGATCGAGGGCGCGAGCAGCGCGTCGCCGGTGTCGACCAGGCGGACGGCGGCGGCCAGGTGCGCCGAGGTGACGTCCTTCAGCAGGAAGCCGCTGGCCCCGGCGGCGAGCGCGGCGTAGACGTACTGGTCGAGGTCGAAGGTGGTCAGCATGATCACCCGGCACTCGGGGGCGCGGGCCAGGATGCGGCGGGCCGCCTCCAGGCCGTCCATGACGGGCATCCGGATGTCCAGCAGGGCGACGTCCGGCCGGTGCGCGAGCACCGCGGACACCGCCTCGGCGCCGTCCGCCGCCTCGGCGACCACGTCGATGCCGCGCGCGGTGAGGATCATCCGGAAACCGGTGCGGACCAGCTCCTGGTCGTCGGCGATCACCACCCGCGGGCGGCGTTCCTGCTCGGTCTGTTCCATGCTGCCTTCCCTTGCTGTCACGGCCGGTCCAACGGGATGCGGGCGCGGACCCGGTAGCCGCCGCCGAGCCGGCGCCGGGCGTCCAGGTCCCCGCCGTACACGGCGACGCGTTCGCGCAGGCCGAGCAGGCCCCGCCCGGCGCCGTCCGGCTTCGGCCGCTCGACACCGGGGCGGGCCGGCCCGCCGGAGAGCACGCTCGGGCCGCTGTTCAGCACCTCGACCCGCAGGTAGTGGTCGGCGTAGCGCACCGTCACCTCGGCCGTGACGCCGTCGCCGTGCTTGAGCGCGTTGGTCAGCGCCTCCTGCACGATCCGGTAGGCCGTCACGTCGATGCCGCCCGGCAGCGGCCGCGGCTCGCCGGAGATCCGCACCTCCACCGGCAGCCCGGCGAAGGCGAAGCGGTCGATCAGCGGGCTCAGCCGGCTCAGCGAGGGCTGCGGCGCGAAGCCGTCCCCGTCCGACTCCTCGGAGCCGTCCGCGGCCGGGGCGAGCAGGCCCAGCAGGTGCCGCAGCTCCGTCATCGCGTCCCGCCCGGCCGCCTCGACCGCGGCCATCGCCGCCGCCGCCTCCTGCGGCATCGTCGCCAGCACCTCGCGCGCGGCCCCCGCCTGGACCACCATCAGGCTCACGTTGTGGCTGACGATGTCGTGCAACTCGGCCGCGATGCGCGCCCGTTCGGCGTCCACCGCGGCACTGGCCGCGCTCTCCCGCTCGCGTTCCAGCAGCCAGCCGCGCTCGCCGACCGCCGCCCGGTGGCGCCGCCGGGTGCGCACCAGCGTCACCGCCAGCCAGAGCGCGACCGCGCTCGCCGCCCCCGCCACCACCGCCGCCGTCAAGGCGGCCCAGTCCACGTCCGTTCCCCACACGGCGACAGCTTCGCAGGTCACGGCATGATCCACATCATCCGTGGGTGCCGCCCGGATACATCCCGGGTACTACGGCCGCCCGGGGTTACACCCGGGGTGGGACGCCCCGCCGGGGCCACCGCGCCTACCGTCGTCGACCATGAGCAACGACCACGACGGGACCACCCGGCCGGACGGCGCGCAGGCCGTCGTCGAGCTGACCGGTGTGCACAAGGAGTTCGGCGACGCCAAGGCACTCGACGGCGTCGACCTGCGGATCCACGCGGGCGAGGCGGTCGCCGTGATGGGCCCCTCCGGCTGCGGCAAGTCCACCCTGCTGAACATGGTGGCCGGGCTGGACCGCCCCACCAGCGGCGGCGTCCGCGTCCAGGGGCAGGACCTCGGCGGCCTGAACGAGACCGGGCTGGCCCTGTTCCGGCGCCGCAACGTCGGCATGATCTTCCAGTTCTTCAACCTGATCGACGACCTGCCGGCCCTCGACAACGTCGCCCTCGCCGCGCAGCTCACCGGCACCAGCGCCCGCCAGGCCCGCCGCCGCGCGCTCGAACTGCTCGACGAACTCGGCGTCGCCCACCGCAAGGACGTCTACCCGGCCGCGCTCAGCGGCGGCGAACGCCAACGCGTCGCGGTGGCACGGGCGTTGATGAACCGGCCGGCCCTGCTGCTCGCCGACGAACCCACCGGCGCGCTGGACAGCCGCTCCGGCGAGCAGGTGATGGACCTGCTCATCGACCTCAACCAGATCGGGCAGACCCTGCTGATCGTCACCCACGACCCCAACCTGGCCACCCGGTGCGCCAGCCGGCTGGTCGAGATGGCGGACGGCAAGGTCGCGCGCGAGCGGGTGCTGGAGCCGCAGTCATGAACAGTGCGGTGTGGCGGGCCTCCCGGGCCGCGGTGAAGCGGCGCCGGCTGCAGACCTTCGTGATCGGGCTGGTGGTGTTCTGCTCCACCACCACCGTGCTGCTCGCCCTGGCGGTGATCAGCGCCGCCCGGGCGCCCTTCGACGCGGCCTTCGACGCCCAGCGCGGAGCCCACGTGGTCGCCGCCTTCGACCCGGCCAAGGCCTCGGCGGAGCAACTGGCCGCCACCGCCCACCGGCCGGGCGTCGAGGCGGCGGACGGGCCGTTCCCGCAGACCGTCGTCCGGATGCCGGTCGACTGGCTGGGCCGCCCGCCCGGCCCGCTCACCCTGGTCGGCCGCCCCGACCCGGCCGGCGCCCCGGTGGACCGGCCCGAACTGCTCGCCGGACGCTGGGCCACCGCGCCCGGCGAGGTGGTCGTCAACCAGCCGTTCAACGGCTACCCGGACAACGCCCTCGGCAAGCCGCTCCCCGGCCTGCCCGGGCTCACCGTCGTCGGCTTCGCCAGCACCATGAGCGAGTCCGCCGGCGGCTGGGTCACCCCCGACGAGGCCCAGGCCCTGCACCCCAGCGGCCTGCAGATGCTCTACCGCTTCACCGACGCCGACAGCGAGCAGCGGCTCACCGCCGCCCTCGACGCCGCCACCGAGGGCCTGCCCAAGGACGCGCTCACCAGCGGTCAGTCCTACCTGAAGCTCAAGCAGGCCTTCTCCTCCGGCGCCGACGCCTTCCTGCCGATCATGACCGTGTTCGGCGTGCTCGGCCTGATCGTCGCCGTGCTGATCGTCGGCAACGTGGTCAGCGGCGCGGTGGTCTCCGGCTACCGGCACATCGGCGTGCTCAAGTCGATCGGCTTCACGCCGCGCCAGGTCGTCGTGGTCTACCTGACGATGATCTCGGTGCCCGCCGTGATCGGCACCGTCCTCGGTACGGCGGGCGGTTGGGCGCTCGCCGGCCCGATCCTGAAGATGGCCTTCACCGGCATCCTGACCGGCACCGCCGTGATCGAGCCGGCCGGCTGGCTGCCCGCCGCCACCCTGCTCGCCGTGCCGCTGCTGGTCGCCTTCGCCGCGTTCGTCCCGGCCTCCCGCGCCCACCGGCTCTCCGCCACCGAGGCGATCTCCGCCGGGAGCGCGCCGCGCACCGGGCGCGGGCTGAAGGTCCAGCGCTGGCTCAGCGGCACCCGGCTGCCGCGCGCGGTCAGCCTCGGCCTCGGCCAGCCGTTCGCCCGCCCGGCCCGCAGCGCGCTCACCATGTCGGCGATCGTCCTCGGCGTGGTCACCGTGACCGTCACCACCGGGCTGACCAGCACCCTCCTCCGGGCCGTCGGCCCGGTCGACCACGACGGCGGCGGCACCTACGTCCACGTCCAGACCGCCCACTTCGTGGACAAGGGGCTCGTGTCGAAGCTGACCCCGGAGCAGACCGAGGCCCTGCTGCGGACCACCCCCGGCGCGGAGCGGATCACCACCCGGGGGCTCTCCGAGGCTACCCTCATCGGCTCCAACCAGCCCATCTACGTGAACTTCCTCGGCGGCGACGAGGCGGCCAGGAAGCTCCGCGTCGTGGACGGCCGCGCCGCCACCGGCCCCGGCGAGGTCCAGGTCGGGCCGGCCTTCCTCGACCAGCGCGGACTCAAGCTCGGCGACCGGATCACCGTCGACCTGGACGGCCGGCAGCAGACCGTCACCATCGTCGGCGAGGAACTCCAGGGCAACATCCGGGCGATCACCACCAGCGACGCCACCAGGGCCCTGTTCACCCAGGACCGGCACGTCGTCGAGTACTACGTCCGGCTCGCGGCGGGCGCCGACGCGGCCGCCTACACCAAGGCCGTCAACGACGCCGACCCGAGCCTCGCCCTCGACGTGGCCACGGTGACCATGACCGCGCCGGTCACCGCGGTCATCACCTTCAGCACCGTCTTCACCGTCCTGCTGTCGGTGGTCGCCGCACTCGGCGTCTTCAACACCGTGCTGCTCAACATCCGCGAACGCCGCCGCGACCTCGGCATGCTGAAGTCGATCGGGATGACGCCCCGACAGGTCGTCGCGATGACCGTCACCTCGGTCGCCTGGCTGGGCGCGCTCAGCGGGATCATCGGCATCCCGCTCGGGATCCTGGCGCACCGGGTCATGTGCAGGAACGTCCGGATCATGGACTTCCCGGAGTCGATGCTCGACGTCTGGGGTGCGCCGCTGCTCGCCGGGCTCGCCTGCGCGGGCGTCGCGATCGCCGTGCTCGGCGCGCTCGTCCCGGCCCGCTCGGCGTCCCGGCTGACGATCGCCGAGGTGCTGCACAACGAGTGAGCGCGGGCCGGTCGTCGGGGCCTCGCGCGGGGACGGACGGCCGGGTGGGAGACCACCCGGCCGTCCGGCGCGTTCAACTGGGTATGAGCCTGCGTCAGTCCGGCGCGTTCCGCGGCCTATCATCTCGCCATGACCACCGCTGAGCTGATTCGCATCGTCTCCCGCTCCTCGCCCATGGCGCTCGCCCAGGTCGACCGGGTCCGAGCCGAACTCGCCGCGCTGCACCCGGCCCTGCGCACCGAGGTGGTCCCGGTGACCACCTCGGGCGACCGGTGGACGGGGGACCTCGCCAAGCTCGGCGGCAAGGGCGCGTTCACCAAGGAGGTCGACGCGGCGCTGCTCGCCGGCGAGGCCGACGTCGCCGTGCACTGCCTCAAGGACGTGCCCGCCGACCGCCCGCTCCCGGCCGGCACCGTCTTCGCCGGCTACCTGCGCCGCGACGACATCCGCGACGCCCTCGTCCACCCCGGCGGGCTGACGCTGGACGAGCTGCCGGCCGGCACCCGGATCGGCACCTCGTCCGTCCGCCGGATCGCCCAACTCGCCGCCACCCACCCGCAGCTGGAGTGCGTGCCGATCCGCGGCAACGCCAACAGCCGGCTCGCCAAGCTGGCGGCGGGCGACGTGGACGCCCTGCTGCTCGCCGTCTCCGGCCTGGAGCGGATCGGCGAGCAGGGCCGGATCACCCAGGTCCTCGACGTCGAGGCGATGTGCCCGCCGATCGGCGCCGGCATCCTCGTCCTGCAGTGCCGCGAGGGCGACACCGCCACCATCGAGGCCGTCACCGGCCTCGGCCACCACGACACCTGGCGCGAGGCCGCGGCCGAGCGGATGTTCCTGCACGTGCTGCAGGGCCACTGCAACAGCCCGATCGCCGGCTACGCCAAGGCCGAGGCGGACGGCCGGCTCTCGCTGCGCGGCCGGGTGTTCACCCCGGACGGCAAGCGGGTGCTGGACGCCCACGAGTGGGCCGGGGTGCTCAGCCCGGAGGACCTCGGCACCTCGGTGGCCCTGGCGCTCAAGCGGCAGGGCGCGCAGGAGCTGATCTCCGGCATCCCGCACTGAGGCCCGGCGCCCCGGCCCGGCGGGCCCACGGCCCGGGGCGCTCTTTTCGGCTTCCCGGCCCGTTCCGTCGCTCCCGCTGCTGTAATGATTCGGCTTGCCCGCCACGTCGACTGACGTGGCATCGGAATCGACGACGGAACGGGCGCACCGGGGGGTGGAGTGGATCCGTTGAGGCCCACCGATCCGACGACGATCGGCGGCCGCTACCGGCTGCTGGCCCGGCTCGGCAGCGGCGGGATGGGCGTGGTGTTCCTCGGGCGCTCGCCCGGCGGGCGGCTGGTGGCGGTCAAGTGCGTGCACTGGGACCTCGCCACCGACCCGCTGTTCCGCCGGCGCTTCACCCGGGAGCTGGAGGCCGTCCGGCGGGTCGGCGGCTTCCACACCGCCCAGGTGGTCGACGCCGATCCGGACGGCGACCCGCCCTGGCTGGTCACCGCGTACATCCCGGGCCCGTCCCTGGAGCGGGCGGTGGCCACCCACGGCCCGCTGCCCGAGCCGGTGCTGCGGGTGCTCGGCGCCGGGCTCGCCGAGGCGCTGGAGGCGATCCACGCGGCGGGGCTGGTCCACCGCGACCTCAAGCCGTCCAACGTCCTGCTCGGCGACGACGGGCCGCGGGTCATCGACTTCGGCATCGCCCACGCCCTCGACGGCGTCTCGATCACCCGCACCCAGACCGTCATCGGCACCCCCGGCTACATGGCCCCCGAACAGATCGCCGGCGAGCCGGTCGGGCCCGCCTGCGACCTGTTCAGCCTCGGGCGGGTGCTCTGCCACGCCGCCGGGGCCGACCCGTACGGCGGCGGTGGCGACGGCGGCAACCCGCAGGTGCTGCTCTACCGGATCCTGCACACCGAACCGAACCTCGCCGGGGTGCCCGAGGCGCTGCGGCCGGTGGTCGCCGCCTGCCTGGCCCGCCGCCCGCAGGACCGGCCCACCCCCGCGCAGGTGGTCGCCCGGCTCGGGGTGCCCGCGTACGAGGGGCCGACCGGCTCGTGGCTGCCGGAGGCGCTGCGGACCGGGCCGCCGGTGCCGGAGGAGCCGCTGTCGGCGGCCCCGGCGGCGGAGCCCCCGCCGCTGTTGCCGGCGCCGGTGCCGTCGACGCCCGTTCCGACCACGCCCACGGTGGCGCGCCCGCTCGTCGAGGACGGGGCCCGGCGGTGGTCGCGTCACCTGTGGGTGCTG
The DNA here is from genome assembly GCF_049543595.1 of Kitasatospora sp. NPDC094028. Classification (NCBI taxonomy): domain Bacteria; kingdom Bacillati; phylum Actinomycetota; class Actinomycetes; order Kitasatosporales; family Streptomycetaceae; genus Kitasatospora; species Kitasatospora sp. NPDC094028. The sequence continues at coordinate 550,377 of NZ_JBMVFA010000001.1, forward strand.
CTGCCGAGCCTGCTCGCGCTGGTCGCGGCGGTGGTGCTGGTGCCGGCGTACCTGCTGAACGACCGGGACTCGTCCGGGCTGGACAGCGGCTTCGTCGTCGGCAAGGACGACGGCCACCCGCCGGACTGCGTCACCGGCGGGGCGTCCGGCGGCAGCGGCGACGTGAGCACCACCCAGGCCCCGCCCCCGTCCGTCTCCTCCGACACCCCGCACCCGCCCGCGCTCGCCACCCCGGCCGACAGGTTCAACGTGACGGTGGGCAGCCCGCTGGTGCTCAGCTGGACCAGGACCGGCACGGTGACCAAGGTCTTCACCACCAAGCTCGGCGACACCCACTGGAAGGCCTCCGGCTGGCTGACCTCCGCCGACTGCACCTTCCGGCCCGTCGACACGGGCGTGTACGAGTGGGCGGTGGTCAGCGCGAACACCGCCACCGGCGGCGCGGTCTCCAGCGGCTGGAGCGCCGTCCGCTACCTGAACGTGGCGGCGCCGGGCGTCTCCGAGTACACCAACCCGGTCAGGGGCGCGCCGGACGCCCCGCTCCCGGTGGCGCCGGACGACCGCAAGGAGGTGCGGGCCGGGCAGCCGGTGGAGCTGAGCTGGGCCACCGCCGGGGCGTCGTCCAGCGTGAGCATCCTGGCGCCGGGCGGCCGGGACTGGGAGCGGCTGGCGTGGCAGCACGAGCGCTCGTACACCTTCACGCCGCCCGGCCCGGGCGTGTACCTCTGGGTCGTGTACGCGCAGGGGACGGGGGCGGACTGCTCGAAGGGCGGCTGCGTGAGCGCGTCGAGCGAGCAGCGGTACCTGGTCGTGCGGTAGCGCGGCGCCCGGCGGGGCAGGTGCTGGTCGGTGCTCGTCGGTGCCGGTGGCGCGCGGGGAGAACCGACCGGGTGTTCGGGGCGTCCGTTGAGGCGTGATCAGTGGAGTACTCGGCGGGATGCCGATGTTCTGGCCCGGGCTGTTGCTCTCGCTGGTGCCGGCGGCTCTGCTGAACCGGCCGGTGGGGCGGCTGCTGCGGGCGCACTGGGCGGTCGGCTTCCTGCTGCTGCTCGGGCTCGGCGGCGTGCTCACCGCCACCCTGCTGCCGGACGCGTTCCGGTGGTCGGAGAGCGCGGTGCGGCACTGCGCGGTGGCGGGTGCGCGGCCGCGCCGTCCGCACGAGCTGCTGACCGTGCCGCACCTCGGGTTCAAGCTGGCGGCCTACGCGTCGCTGGGCGTGGCCGCCGTGCTGGCGGGCAGCCGGCGGCGGGCCGCGGTGACGCTGCTGGGCGCGGCCGCGCTGCCGTTCGCCGTCGCGGCGGTGCGGTACGCGGTGCCCGCGATCGGGCGGCCGTGCGACGTGCAGGACGCGTGGGACGGCGTGCAGGGGGTCGTGCTGGGTGCCGTCCTCGGGCTGGTGGCCGGGCCGGTCCTGCGGGCGGTGGCGGCGCGGGCGCGGGTGCGGTCGCGCTCGGTGTGAGCGGGGCGGCGCCCGGCGGCCGTCCGGTCGACGCGCGGTGCCTCAGCGGGCGTCCGGGAGCAGCGGGAAGAGGCGGGTGACGGCGGCGACCGGGCGGGCGTCGGCGGGGCGGGCGGCCGGGTCGGCCTCGCGGTCGCGGTAGCGGGCGAGCAGCTGGCGGACGGCGTCGCCCACGGCGGCCAGTTCGGCGGGTGTCAGGTGGACGACGGCGCTGAACGCCTCGTCGTGCCGCCAGTCGGCGGGGGCTTCGGCGCGGTGGGCGAGCCAGCGCTGGTAGCTCTCGTCCTCCAGGCCGCGCGCCAGCTCGTCGAACGCGCCGGCGGGCTCGCGGGGTTCGGCCGGGCGCTGGGGGAGGCGCCAGGGGCGGGCCCGGCCGTCGACCGGCGGGGCCTCCTCGATCCGTCCGTGCCGGGCGAGTTGGCGCAGGTGGAAGGAGCAGAGGCCGGAGCTGTGGCCGAGGGCGGCGGCGGCCTCGGTGGAGGTGACGGTGCCGCGTTCGGCGAGCAGGGCCAGGAGTGCGGTGCGGACGGCGTGTTCGGGGAGCGCGCCGGAGGCTGCGGAGGCCGTGGAGGCCGCGGCGGGTTCGGCCGCTTCGGCGGCCTCGGAGATGAGGTCTTCGGTCACTTTGCAAAGTCTGCTACTTTGCAAAGTCGATGACAAGTCGTCATGCTGTGAACCCTCGCGAGGAGAGCGTCGATGACCGACCGCCCGTCCGTGCTCCGCGTCACCGAGATCGGTGAGCCGATCCTGCACGGCCCCTGCCGCCCGGCCGACGAAGGGGACTTCGGCAGCCCGGAGTTGGCCCGGCTGATCGACGGGATGTTCGCCACCATGTACGTCGCGGACGGCGCCGGGCTCGCCGCCAACCAGGTGGACGTCGACCTTCGGCTGTTCGTCTACGACTGCCCCGACGACGACGGCGTGCGCCACGCCGGCCACCTACTCAACCCGGTGATCGAGCCGCAGGCCCCCGGGCGGCGGCTGATCGAGGAGGTCGAGGGCTGCCTCTCCGTGCCCGGCGCGAACGCCGAACTCGCCCGCCCGGCGCGGGTGGTGGTGCGCGGCTTCGACCAGCACGGCACCCCGGTCACGGTCGAGGGCACCGGCTACTTCGCCCGCTGCCTCCAGCACGAGACCGACCACCTGGACGGACGGCTGTACGTGGACCGGCTCGGCCGGCGCGACCGCAAGGACGTCCTGCGGCAGGTCGAGGACCGGCGGGAGAAGGTGTTCGCCCGGCGCGCCGAGGCGGCCGAGAAGCTGAACTGGCCCGGCCCGGTGGCCGGTTGCGACCTCACCTGTCGCTGTCGCCGCCTGGACGCGCCGGCCCGCGCCTGACCGTCACCCCGGCGGGGGATGCGGTGGTCCGTCGGCCGGGCGCCGGGGTGGCCCGGGCGGGGGAGCGGGCCCCCTCGCGCGGGTGAGGCGGTGGGCCGGGTGGCTCGGCGAGGGTGGACCCATGCTGAAGAACATCCCGGTGGGTGACACCGAACGGCCCGTTCCCGTCTGGGCGTTGCGCCTGGCGAAGGCGCTCCCCTTCATCGTGCTGCCGCACTGCCTGTGGCGGCTGCCGTTCGCGTTCGACTTCCAGATGGGCCTGATCGACGACCGGGGCGGGCAGGCCTGGGTCTGGTGGGCGCCCTTCTACGTGTTCGGCCTGAGCCTGGTCACCGAGTCGGTGACGCTGCTGACCCTCGGGCTGGTCAGCGGCTGGGGCGAGGTGTTCCCGCGCTGGGTGCCGTTCCTGCGGGGCCGGCGCGTGCCGCCGCTGGTGGCGACCGTCCCGGCGGTGCTGGGCGGGCTGGTGATCGTCACCCTGTTCGACCTGATGTGGTTCATCCAGGGGGTGAACATGTTCGACGTCGAGCGGTACGGCAGCGTGTGGTGGATGGTCCTGGCCCGGATCTGCATCACCCCGGCCCTGCTCTGGGGGCCGATCACCCTCGCCCTCGCCGTCGCCTACCACCGCCGCCGTACCCGCCCGCTCGCCCTCGCCGCGTGAGCGCGTCCCCGCCCGGCGGCGCGCGGGGCTCGGCGCGGCCGGTCGCACCCGCCGGCCGGCCGACCGGCCGTCAGGCGTTGCCGGCCAGCAGGGTGGCGGCGAGGCGGTCGGCGGTGGCGGCCTCCAGGGGGGCGTGGCCGAGCAGGAAGCGGTACCAGAAGACGCCGTAGACCTGGTCCGCGATCAGGTCGAGGTCGGTGTCGGGGCCGAGTTCGCCGCGTTCGCGGCCGCGGGCGAGGAGTGCGCGCAGGGCGTCGCGGCGGGCGGCGGTGAAGCTGCGCATGAGGTCGGCGAGGTGGGGGTCGCGGGCGGCCTCGCGGGCGACGGCGCGCAGGGCGGAGGCGGTGGTGTCCCGCTGGGCGGCGTCGAAGGTGGTGGCGACGAAGGTGCGCAGGTCGGCGCGGAGGTCGCCGGTGTCGGGGCCGGTCACGTCCTGGTCGGCGCGGTCGGTGAGGGCGTCGAGCAGGACGGCGCCCTTGGACGGCCACCAGCGGTAGACGGTCTGCTTGCCGACGCCGGCGGTGCGGGCGATGGCGTCGATGGTGACGGGGGTGCCGTCCGCGGCGGCGAGCAGGCTCAGGGCGGCGTCCAGGATCGCGCGGTGGGCGGCCTCGTTGCGGCGCCGCCCGGTGTGCGGGCGCGCGGGCGGCTGGGGCTCGGGGTCGTCGCCCGCGGTCCCGGTGCTGTCGGCGCTCTCGGCGGTCTCGCTCATCGGGGTCCCTTTCGTTCCGTCCTCACTTGACAAGACTAGCAGTCTCGACAAACATCATTGCCGGAACGAACGGTCTCGACAAGTTCTCGCCCCGCCGGAAGGACCCACCGTCATGAGCACTGCGTCACCCCTCTTCGCCGGACAGCGCGTCGTCGTCATGGGCGGCAGCTCCGGCATCGGCGAGGCCGCCGCCGCCGCCTTCGCGGCGGACGGCGCCGAGGTCGTGGTCACCGGCCGCGACCGCGACCGGCTGGACGCCGCCGTCGCCCGGATCGGCGGCAAGACCACCGGGCAGCAGCTGGACGCCGCCGACCCGGCCGCGCTCGCCGCCTTCTTCGCCCAGGCCGGGACCGTCGACCACCTGGTCGTCTCGGTCAGCGGCTCGGCCGGCGGCGGCCCGTTCGCCGGACTCGACCTCGCCGAGCTGGCCCGCGGCTTCGACGCCAAGTTCTGGCCCCAGGTGCGCGTCCTGCAGGCGGCGCTTCCGCACCTGCGCGAGGACGGCTCGGTCACCCTGATCACCGCCGGCTCCGCCCGCGCCGCCTTCCCCGGCACGGCCGGACTGGCCGCCATCAACGGCGCGCTGGACGCGATGGTCCCGCCGCTGGCCGTCGAGCTCGCGCCGCTGCGGATCAACGCCGTCTCGCCGGGCGTCATCGACACGCCGTGGTGGGACCGCGTCCCGGCCGAGCAGCGCACCGCGCTGTTCGACGGGCTCGCCGCCACCACCCCGGCCGGCCGGGTCGGCCGGCCGGAGGACGTCGCCCGGGCGATCCACATGCTCGCCGCCAACACCTTCGTCACCGGCGTCGTGCTCGATGTCAACGGCGGGACGAACCTCGCCACCGGCCGCTGAACACGCCGTGCCGGCCCGGCCCGGGACGGCTCCCGGGCCGGACCGTACATCGTCAGGTCCTCATATCGTCAGGTCGTCACGTTGTCACGTCGTCAGCGCCCTGGTCACCACTCGGCGACCAGGTAGTCCTTCAGGAACACCCCCGACACCGGGTGCCCGGCCTCGCCGCGCACGATCGGGTCGTAGAGCCGGGCCGCGCCGTCGACGATGTCGAGCGGGGTGCGGAAGCCCTGGTCGGCGATCCGGGCCTTCTTGGGCGCCGGGTTCTCGTCGGTGATCCACCCGGTGTCGACGGCGCACATGTGTACGCCGTGGGCGGCGAGGTCCTCGGCGCTGGTGCGGGTGAGCATGTTGAGCGCGGCCTTGGCCATGTTGGTGTGCGGGTGGCGCGCGGTCTTGTTGCGGACGGCGAACCGCCCCTCGACGGCGGTGACGTTGACGATGTAGCGGGCCGGGTGCGGGGAGGCGAGCAGCAGCGGCAGCAGCCGGTCGCAGAGCAGCGCCGGGGCGAGGGCGTTGACCAGCTGGACCTCCAGCACCTCGGCCGGGTCGAGCGAACCGAGCGTGGCGGACCACGAGTTGGCGGGGGCCAGGTCGGGCAGCAGGCCCGCCTCGTCGGCGAGGTCGAGCAGGGATCCGGCGCCCCGGGCGAGTTGGGCCGGGCCGGCCGACGGCCGGAACCCGGGCGCGTGGGTGATCGCCCGGCGGTCGGCGGCGGGCAGCGCCCCCTGCTCGCCGGCGGTCAGCAGCGCGTACGACTCCGGCGGGCGGCGCAGCGTCTGCGCGGCGTTGTTGACCAGGATGTCGAGCGGCCGGCCCTCGGCGCGCAACCGCTCGGTGAGGCCGAGGACCTGGCGCGGGTCGCGCAGGTCGATGCCGACCACGGTGAGCCGCTCCCACCACTGCGCGCTGCCCTCGGCGGCCCGGAAGCGGCGGACGGTGTCGTGCGGGAAGCGGCTGGTGACGGTCAGCTCGGCGCCGTCGCGCAGCAGCATCAGGGCGAGCTGGAAGCCGATCTTCACCCGGCCGCCGGTGAGCAGCGCCCGGCGTCCGCGCAGGTCGGTGCCGAGGTGGCGGCGGGCGGTGTTGTCGGCCGCGCAGTCCGGGCAGAGCATGTGGTAGAAGCCGTCGACCTGCCGGTACTTGTGCTTGCAGACGTAGCACCGGCGCGGTGCCAGCAGGTCGCCGACCGCGCCGGCGGCGACGGGGGCGAGCGGGGCGTCCTCGCGGCGCTGCCGGGCCCCGGTCGCGGTGGCGGCGAGCAGTTCGGCGTCGCTCCGCCGGACGGCGTCCTTGGCCTCCTGCCGGCGGTGCTTGCGGCTGGCGCGGACGAAGGCGCTGAGCTGCTGCTCGGCGTGCCGGCGGGTGCGGTCGTGGAACGGCAGGGCGCGCAGCCGGCCGAGGGTGTGGCTGAACGCGGCGAGCTCCTCGGGGGTGAGGCCCGCCGCGCAGGCGGCGTCGCTGGTCGGAATGGTCGCCTCGATCGTGTCGAGCTGATGGTGGTCGTCCCGGACCGTCATGTCCGCCCCCTCGGTGTGGTTCAGGTGGGACGGACTGTAGTCAACGGTCCGGGACGATGAGATGCCAATTATGCGGAGCCCGGGGGCGCCGCATGGGTGCTCAGCCCGCGTACCGGCCGAAGATCCTGGCGAACTCGTACGGCTGCTACGGGATGTTGGTGCACGTGGCCGGCGAACCGCCGGTGCAGACGTTGGCGTCGCGGGTGGCGTCCCGGAAGGCCGGCAGGCCGACGTGGTTCTGCTGGGCGAAGGTCACCGACTGCTGGGCGGCGGCCTGGTTGTAGACCTGGTGGTCGTCGTTCTCGCCGAGCATCCGATCCTCGTGGCTGCCTGCACGTCTGATCGACTACCGGGAAACCGGACCGCCTTGGCGGCGGTCCGGCTGCCCTTGCCCTTTCCTCCCGCCATCGACCGGAGGTGGCCGTCGTCGCGGAAGAGGTTTGACAGGGCGGCGCTGATGTCGGGTCAGCCGCAGCAGGGCTTGCACTCCTTCACCTGGACGTCGTCGAGCACCGGGCCGAACGCGCCCGGGTTGGTGCTGGCGAAGCTCAGCGTGGTGGTGGAGTTGCGCGCGACGAAGCTGAACTGCCGCCCCACGTAGCCCATGTCGGCCGTGGTCTTGCCGGTGACGTCGAAGGAGAAGTCCTGGAAGTCCTGGCCGTCGATCTCCGCCCGGCCGGTCTTCAGGGCGGGTGCGCCCCCGGGGTTGCCGGCCAGCGCGTACGTCACCGAGTAGGTGGCGCCGGGGGTGGTGGTGAAGGTCTGCGCGACGGTGCCGGCGGCGTTGCCGTTGAGGTCGAGCGACTGGTCGCCCTCGGCGGCCTGCCAGAGGCCGGCGCCGATCAGGTCGACGCTGCCGCCGGTGACCTGCCACGGGCCGATGGTCTGGCCGGCGGTGAGCTCGGTGAAGCCGTTCGCCGGGGCCTTGGGCGACTCGAAGCTGCCGTCGTCGAAGCGGCTGGCCGCGCGGTGCCCGCCGGCGGCCTGGGCCGGGGCGGCGAGCACGGTGGCGCTGGCCACCAGCAGGGTGACGGCGGTGATGCGCAGGCGAGAGACGGACATGGGTTCCTCCCCAACTCGGACACGAGGGGCCTGGTCGGCCGCACACAGAGCGTCGACCGGCCCGGACGGCCCTGCCAAGATCGGGCGGGCGGCGCCCGGTGGTGCAGGTGGCGGAGGCATATGCCCCCGCGTGCCGGTTTGCCGGGCGCCCGCCCGTGGGGGAGCGGCGGATCCGGGCGGGCCGTCCGGGGGCGAACTCCCGCGCCGGACGTCCGGAGCGCCGCAGCCGGTGGTGAAGCTCCGGGCGCACGCCCCCGCCCGCACCCCTGTGGCGGGGCGATGACCGCACGAACGCCGGGAGATCGAGGACCGGGGCGCGCGCGGTTCGGAGGGCACACGGATCGGGGCGCGCTCGAGCTGGAGCGCACTTGACCTGGAGTGCACTCCAACCGGCAAGCTGGCCGCGTCGATCCACCGCACCACCCGTCACCACCAGATCGGAGCACCCGTCATGCGCAAGGCCGCGTTCGGCAGCAACGGACCCGAGGTCGGCGTCCTCGGCCTCGGCTGCATGGGGATGACCTGGGCCTACGACGTCCGCAGCCGCGACGACGAGAAGTCCGTCGCGGTGATCCGGCAGGCGCTGGACCTCGGCGTCACCCTGTTCGACACCGCCGACATGTACGGCCCGTACACCAACGAGGAGGTGGTCGGCGCCGCGCTGGCCGGCCCGTACCGGGAGCGCGCGTTCCTGGCCACCAAGGTGGGCATCGTCCCCGGCGGCGCGGGCCAGCTGGAGCGCGACGGCCGCCCCGAGCACGTGCGGCGCTCGATCGACGAGAGTCTGCGCCGGCTCGGCACCGACCACGTCGACCTCTACCAGCTGCACCGGGTCGACCCGGCCGTCCCGATCGAGGAGACCTGGGGCGCGCTCGCCGAGGCCGTCCGGGCGGGCAAGGCGCTGCGGATCGGGCTCTCCGAGGTGGGCGTCGAGGAGATCAAGCGGGCGCAGGCGGTGCACCCCGTCGCCTCCGTGCAGTCCGAACTGTCGCTGTGGACCCGGGACGCACTGGCCGAGGTGCTGCCGTACACCGAGGAGCAGGGCATCGCCTTCCTGCCGTTCTCGCCGCTCGGCCGGGGCTTCCTGACCGGCAGCATCTCCTCCTTCGACGAGCTGCCCGCCGACGACTTCCGCCGCCGGCTGCCGCGCTTCCAGCAGGACGCGCTGAAGGCGAACCTGGCGCTGGTCGGCCGGGTCCGGGAGATCGCCGAGCGGATCGGCAGCACCCCCGCGCGGGTCGCGCTGGCCTGGGTGCTGGCGCAGGGCCGGTACGTCTTCCCGATCCCGGGCACCAAGACGCCGCGCTACCTGGCGGACAACGTGGGCGCGGCCGGGATCGAGCTGTCCGCGGCCGACCTCGCCGAGCTGGACGCGCTGCCGGTGCCGACCGGCGACCGGTACTGAGGGCGCGGACTACCGCTCCATGACCCAGACCAGCTGCCGTCCGGTCTCCGCCGGGGCCCGGACGTCGGCCTCGGCGACCCGGTCCAGCCGGTAGCCGAGCTTGCGCGGGACGGCCGCGCTGGCCGCGTTCGCCTGGTCGCAGCGGATCTCCACCCGCGCGATCCCGGGCAGCGCCAGCGCGGCCTCGGTCAGCGCCCCGGCCGCGGTGGTCGCGATGCCGCGGCCGACGTGCCGCTCGGCCACCCAGTAGCCGATCTCCAGCGCCCCCGGGCCGACCCGCCCGTGCAGGCCGAACGCGCCGACCACGCCGCCCGGTTCGGCGTCCAGCCCGGCCAGGTACAGGAAGTCGGTGCCGGCCTCCCAGGCGGCCGCCCCGGCCCGGGTCAGCTCGACCGTACGGGCCCGGCTCGGCGCCTCGGCCGCCCACTCCAGCCACGGCCGCAGGTGCTCCAGGTTGGCCCGCAGCGCCTGGTTCAGCGCCGCCGCGTGGCAGCTGCGGCGCCGGCGCAGCCGGAGCCCGCCGGGCAGCCGCAGCAGCTCGGGCGGCCGCCCGGTGGTCGCCTCGCGCGCCCGGGCCGGGGCGGGGGTACAGGAGCGTGGCTGTACGTGGCTCATGGCGGGGATTATCGTCCCGGCCCGAACCCGCCGCCACGCGCGGCCCCCCGGACGCAGGGCGCGGCCCAGGGGCCGCGGGGCGCGCGCCGATCGGTCAGAGCCGGACCAGCACCTCTTCGAGTTCCTTGCGCCGCAGGTCCGGCACCCGCGCGCCCTCGGCCGGGTAGCCGACCGGGATCACGTACGCGGCGCGCTCCTCCGCCGGGCGGTCGCACACCTCGTTCAGGAACCGCATCGGGCTCGGGGTGTGGGTCAGCGTGGCCAGCCCGGCCTGGTGCAGCGAGGCCAGCAGCAGCCCGACCGCGATCCCCACCGACTCCTTGGTGTAGTACGGGCGCGGCGACTGCGGGCCCTTGTGCACCTCGAACACCACGATCACCGCGGGCGCGTCCTCCAGGAACGGCTTCTGCCAGTCGGTGCCGATCGGCGCCAGCGCGGTCAGCCACTCCTCCGAGGCCCGGTGGGCGTAGAACTCGCGCTCCTCGGCCTCGGCGGCCTCGCGCAGCCGCCGCTTGCGGTCCGGGTCGGTGATCACCACGAACCGCCAGGGCTGGACGTGCGCGCCGCTGGGCGCGGTGCTCGCGGTGCGGACCGCCCACTCGACCACCCCCTCCGGGATCGGGCGGGTGGAGTAGTCGCGGACGGTCCGGCGCTGCGCCATCACGTCGTGGAACGCCTTGCCGCGGGCCTCGGCCTCGTGGGCGGGCACCGTCATCGGGGTGAGCGGGACGGTCGGGTACGACGTCGCTGTGCTCTCAACGCTCTCAACGTTCTCAACCATGGGCGACAGCAGAGCACATGGCGACGCGCCCGGGAAGAGGTCGAGACCAATTCCCGGGCGCGCGGGCACCCCCGGCCGGGGGCGTCAGAGCTCGTGCACCCGCCCGTCCCGGACCTCGATCCGCCGGTTCACCGACACGGCGTCCAGCATCCGCCGGTCGTGGGTGACCAGCAGCAGGGTGCCGGTGTAGGTGGCCAGCGCGGACTCCAGCTGCTCGATCGCGGGCAGGTCCAGGTGGTTGGTGGGCTCGTCGAGCACCAGCAGGTTCACCCCGCGGGCCTGCAGCAGCGCCAGCGCGGCCCGGGTGCGCTCGCCGGGGGAGAGGGTGTCGGCCGGGCGCAGCACGTGCACCGCCTTCAGGCCGAACTTGGCCAGCAGGGTGCGCACGTCCTCCGGGCTGGACTCCGGGACGGCGGCGGCGAAGGCGTCGATCAGCTTCTCCTCGCCGAGGAACAGCCCGCGCGCCTGGTCGACCTCGCCGACCACCACTCCCGAGCCCAACGCGGCGCTGCCGCCGTCGAGTTCGAGCCGGCCGAGGAGGGCGGCCAGCAGCGTCGACTTGCCCGCGCCGTTGGCGCCGGTGATGGCGACCCGGTCCGCCCAGTCGAGCTGCAGGTCCACCGGCCCGAGGGTGAAGCCGCCGCGCCGGGCGAGGGCCCCGCGCAGGGTGGCGACCACCGCGCCGGAGCGCGGCGCCGCCGCGATCTCCATCCGCAGCTCCCACTCCTTGCGCGGCTCCTCGACCACGTCCAGCCGCTCGATCATCCGCTGGGTCTGCCGGGCCTTGGAGGCCTGCTTCTCGGTGGACTCGGTGCGCTTCGCCTTGGCGTTCTTGTCGTTGTCGCCGCCCTTGCGGCGGGCGTTGCGGACGCCGTGCTCCATCCAGTTGCGCTGCATCTGCGCCCGGGCCTCCAGCGAGGACCTGGTGTCCGCGTAGTCCTCGTACGCCTCGCGGGCGTGCCGGCGGGCCACCGCGCGCTCCTCCAGGTACGACTCGTAGCCGCCGCCGTAGAGGTTGACCTGCTGCTGGTGCAGGTCGAGCTCCAGCACCTTGGTGACGGTGCGGGCCAGGAACTCGCGGTCGTGGCTGATCACCACGGTGCCGGCACGCAGGCCCTTGACGAAGGCCTCCAGCCGGTCCAGGCCGTCCAGGTCGAGGTCGTTGGTGGGCTCGTCCAGCAGGAAGACGTCGTAGCGGGAGAGCAGCAGCGAGGCGAGGCCGGCGCGGGCGGCCTGGCCGCCGGACAGCGCCGTCATCGGCAGGTCCAGGGAGACCTTCAGGCCGAGCGAGTCGGCGACCTCCTCGGCGCGCTCGTCCAGGTCGGCGCCGCCGAGGTCGAGCCAGCGGTCCAGGCTCGCCGCGTAGGCGTCGTCGGCGCCCGGGCGGCCCTCGACCAGGCCCTCGGTGGCCTCGTCCAGCGCGGCCTGGGCGGCCGCCACGCCGGTGCGGCGGGCCAGGAACGCGCGCACCGACTCGCCCTCGCGCCGCTCCGGCTCCTGCGGCAGGTGGCCGACGTTGGCGCTCGCCGGGCTGAGCCGCAGCGAGCCGCCCTCGGGGGTGTCCAGGCCGGCCAGCAGCCGCAGCAGGGTCGACTTGCCGGCGCCGTTCACCCCGACCAGGCCGATCACGTCACCGGGGGCGACCACCAGGTCCAGGCCGGAGAAGAGGGTGCGTTCGCCGTGGCCGGCGCTGAGGTCCTTGACTACGAGTGTGGCGCTCATGATGAGCCCGATTGTAGGAGGACGGGGGCGGGCGGCGGAAAAGCGCGGGGGCCGCGGCGGTGCTCGCCGCGGCCCCCGGGCCGGTCACTCAGCGGGCTCGGTCGGCCCGGCGGGTCACTTCGACTTCTTGGTGAAGTAGTCGAACATGTGCGCCGCCACGTCCTCCAGGTACGGGCCCGCCTCGTAGGTGTTGGCGTTGTTGCCGATGGAGGTGTCGCTGACCAGGGCCGGCTTGCCGTCCTTGGTGGCGTACCAGCCGCCGCCGCTGCTGCCGCCGGTCATGTTGCAGCCGATCGCCAGCATCGCCGGGCGGCTCGGCTCGCCGGGCTTCGCGGCCGGCTTGCCGCCGTCGCAGTGCTCCAGCTCGACGCCGTCGAAGGGCTTGCCGGCCGGGTAGCCGTAGCTGGTCACGGACAGCTGCTCACGCGGGGCGTTGAACCACAGCGGCACCGAGCCGCCGACGGTCTCCTCCAGCGACTTGCCGCCGTTGGGGTTGGCCACCTTGATGATGCCGAAGTCGTACTGGCTCCACGGGCCGCCCTTCTCCGGGTCGGCCTCGGCCGTCCACTGCGGCGAGACCATGCCGGCGGTGGCGCCCCACTCGCCGTACGGCTCGGCGGCGGCCTCGTCGCCCTGCTTGCCGCCGCTCAGCAGACCGTTGCTGTTGTAGGCGGGGGCGAAGGTGATGTTGGTGTAGTACTTGCCGCCCTTGCCGCCGTGCAGGCAGTGGCTGGCGGTCCACACCAGGTTGCTCTTGCCGGGGTTCGCCGGGTCGGAGACGACGGTGCCGGAGCAGACGTAGTCCTCGTTGCCGTCCTTGAAGAAGATCTTGCCGTTGACGTGCAGGTTCTTCGCGAACGGGTGCGCCACCGGCTTCGCCGGGACGACGTTCGGCATCTGGCCGGGGACGGCCGGCGGCTGGGTGGCGCCCGGCTGGGCCGGCGCGGCGCTGGTGGGCTGCGCGGGCGGCTGGGTCGGGTCCGCCGGCGGCTGCGGCATCGGCTTCGGCTTGGCGTTCAGCAGCTTCTGCAGGTTCCAGTAGCCCTTGACGGCCGGAGTGACGACGTTCGCCTGGGCCCACTTGTCCCAGTCCTCGAACTTCCAGGTCTTCAGCTCTTCGACGGTCGGCAGCTTGAACGGCGCCGGCTTCCCGGTGGCGCTGCCCGCGACGGTCGGCGCCGCGGTCTGGGCGCCGACCGGGTCGCTGTTGTCGGGGCCGCAGGCGGTGGCGGCCAGGACGGTCAGCGCGGCGACGGAGGCGCCCAGGACGGCACGGCTCGACCGGGTTATCGGTGACATGGTTTCAAATCCCCCTGTTGACTACCGCCATGCGTCCCCATCCGCGGGTACGGCCCCGTGGGGCCGCAGGCATGGCAGGTCAGGAGTCTGCCATGCGGACGGGCGGCCACCGGCGGCCGACCCCGTCCGGTGCCGGGCTGTCACCGGATCGGCACCGGATCGGCACGGTGCCTCCGCCGGGTAATTCGGTTGCACACGCCCGCCGGGCCGCCTAGCGTTGCCGATGTCATCCGCCAGACAAGGAGAAGGCCGTTGCTCTACTGAGGTCCTGAGACACCGCCCCGCCGCGCAGGCCCCTGCCGCCGCGCGGTGCGCGAAGTGTGCGACCTCAGTCACGGCCCGTGGCGCCCCTGATCCGCGCCACCCCTTTCCTCCGGCCGTCCCGGTCTCCGCACCCGCGGTGTCTTCCCGTGTTGCTCACCACCCCATCGGCAACCACCCGGGAGGCCCCCATGGCACAACCCACCACCGCCGTCCTCTGCACCGACCTCGCCTTCGAATGGCCGGACGGCAAGCCCGTCCTCGACGGCTTCAACCTCGCGGTCGGCCCCGGCCGCACCGGCCTGATCGGGCTCAACGGCGCCGGCAAGTCCACCCTGCTGCGGCTCATCGCCGGAGACCTCACGCCCACCCGCGGCGCCGTCCGGGTCGCCGGTGAACTCGGCTACCTGCCGCAGGGCCTGACGCTCGACACCGGCCTGCGGGTCGACGAGGCGCTCGGCATCCGGGCCGCCCGCGAGGCCCTGCTCGCCATCGAGTCCGGCGACACCGACCAGCGCCACTTCGACGCGGTCGGGGACGACTGGGACGTCGAGGAGCGTGCCCGCGCGACCCTCGACCGGCTCGGCCTGCGTCGCCTCGGCCTGGACCGCACCACCGGCGAACTCTCCGGCGGCGAGGCCGTGCTGCTGCGCCTGGCCGCCCTGCTGCTGCGCCGCCCCGACGTCCTGCTGCTGGACGAGCCGACCAACAACCTCGACCGCGCCGCCCGCGAGCGGCTGTACGAGACGGTGGCCGGCTGGCACGGCGTCCTGCTGATCGTCAGCCACGACCGCGAGCTGCTCGCGCACGTGGACCAGATCGCCGACCTCCGGGACGGCGAAGTCACCTGGTACGGCGGCAACTTCGAGGACTACGAGCGCACCCTCACGGCCCAGCAGGAGACGGCCGAGCGCCTGCTGCGCAACGCCGAGGCCGACGTCCAGCGCCAGAAACGGGACTTGGTCGAGGCCCGCACCCGGCTGGACCGCAGCGCGGCGTACGGCAAGAAGCGCTCGGTCACCCGCAACGACCCGCACATCTTCGCCGGCATGCTCAAGCGCAAGGGTCAGGAGACCGCCGGGCGGCTCCAGGGCATGCACACCGAACGGCTGGAGGAGGCCAAGCAGCGCCTCGCCGTCGCCGAGGAGGCGGTGCGCGACGACGCCGAGATCCGGATCGATCTGCCGCGCACCGCCGTGCCGGCCGGGCGCACCGTGCTCACCCTCCAGAAGGTCCGGCTGCCGAACGGCGCCACCGCCGAGCTCGACCTGCGCGGGCCCGAGCGGATCGCCCTGGTCGGCGGCAACGGCGCGGGGAAGACCACCCTGCTGCGCACCATCGCGGGCGAACTCCCCCCGCGGGCGGGCGAGGTGACCACCCCGGTGCCGCTGCGCCACCTGCCGCAGCGGCTCGACCTGCTGGACGACGGGCTCACCGTCGTGCAGAACGTCAAGCTGTTCGCCCCGGCCGCCGGGGACAACGCGATCCGTGCCCGGCTCGCCCGCTTCCTGTTCCGCGGCGCCCGGGCCGAGCAGGAGGCCGGCACGCTGTCCGGCGGCGAGCGGTTCCGGGCCACCCTGGCCGCCCTGTTGCTGGCCGACCCGCCGCCGCAGCTGCTGCTGCTCGACGAGCCGACCAACAACCTCGACCTGGCCAGCGTCCGCCAGCTCACCCAGGCGCTCGCCGCCTACCAGGGGGCGCTGATCGTGGCCAGCCACGACCTGCCGTTCCTGCGCGGGCTGGGCATCACCCGGTGGCTGGAGCTGGACGGCGAGCTGCGGGGGGTGGATCCGATGTGACGGCTACCGCTGCCGGTCCGACCGCCGCCGGCCCTGGTCGCCCTGGGCGCCTTGGCCGCCCTGGGCGTCCTCGGTGAGCACCCGGCGGGCCGTGTCCAGGGCGGTGTCCCTGAACGGCTCGTCGGCCCGACCGAGGACTTCGGCCCGACCGAGGACTTCGGCCGCGGCCGACGCTACGGCCGGGCCGGCCTCAGCCGGCCGGCGGCCAGCGTGCCGAGCCGGTCCAGCCCGACGACGGCCGCGGCGAGCACGACGAACTCGACCGTCAGCAGGGCGATCTGGCCCCACACGTAGCCGTAGCCCTTGGTGGTCGGGTCGAAGAAGAAGTACGGGTAGGGCGTCGGGTAGTCGTCGAACAGCGCGTTGCGGGTGAGCACGATCGCCGCGTAGCCGAGCGGGAAGGCCAGCCAGAGCGGGATGTCCTTCCAGGCGGCCGCGTTGCGCGGCTTCAGCACCAGCCAGTCGGCGATCACCAGCACCGGCGTGACGTAGTGCAGGAAGAAGGAGGACCAGTGCGCGAGCCGGTCCGGTCCGCTGACCAGCCCGGGCAGCGGGTTGGCGCCGTGCTGCAGCAGGACGTGCGAGACCAGTCCGGTGATCAGGATGTACAGCGTGGCGGCGCCGCGCAGCCGGGGCGCGGGCGCGTCCACGGTGTCGCGCCGGAGCATCCAGTACACCGCGCCGATGAAGTAGCCGAGCACGATCACGTTGCTCTGCACGGTGAAGTACACCAGCGGTGCGGTGCCGAGCGTCAGGCCGAGGCCCGCCGAGAGCACGATGGCCGCGCGCCACCACAGCGCGGGGCGGGTCCGGACGCTCATGCGGCCACCAGTTCGGTCCAGGCGATACGGGAGGTATCGGGCGGTTCACGGGGGAACGTCGCACTCTACTCGCTGGTACCGTCCGGCGGAACCTCCGGGTGGCCGACCCGGCGTCACTCCGCGTTCACCGTGGGGACGCTCGCGGCATCCCCGGGGGTCACCCCGGCAGGACGAACCCCGACTCGTACGCCGCGATGACCGCCTGGGTGCGGTCCCGCGCGCCGAGCTTGGCCAGCACGCTGCCGACGTGCGTCTTCACCGTCTCCTGGCTGACCAGCAGCTCCCTGGCGATCTCGCCGTTGTTGAGCCCGGAGGCCATCAGCCGCAGCACCTGCCCCTCCCGTTCGGTCAGCCGCCCGATCGGCCCCCGGTCCGCGGCCGCGGGCGCCTCCCGGCCGCCGTCCGCCGCGCCGTGCCGCAGCGCGAGCTCGCGCACGGCGGCCGGGAACAGCAGGGAGTCCCCGCGTGCGACCAGCCGCACCGCCTGGACCATCTCCTCGGCCCGCGCCCGCTTCAGCAGGAACCCGGCCGCGCCCGCGCGCAGCGCGTCGTACACGTGGTCGTCGTGCTCGAAGGTGGTGACCACCAGGATGCGCGGCGGCGCGGCCATCCCGCCGATCAGCTGCTCGGTGGCCCGGATGCCGTCGATCCCGGGCATCCGGACGTCCATCAGCACCACGTCGGGCCGCAGTTCGCGCACCAGGGGCACCACTTCGGCGCCGTCCGCGGCCTCGCCGACCACGGTGAGGTCGGGCTCGGCGTCGATCACCACGCGCAGGCCCATCCGGACCAGCCGCTCGTCGTCCGCGATCACCACGCGGATCCGGTCGGCCTCCTGCGTCCGGTCGGCCTCGTGGGTCCGGTCGTCCATGCGGTTCTGTGCGGGCATGCGGTTCTGTTCGGTCATGCGGTTCCTCCCACCGGCAGCCAGACGGCCAGCCGCCACGTCGTACCGTCGTCGTCCGGCCCGGCGGCGCTGCCGCCGCGCAGGGCCGTCGCGCGTTCCTCGATCCCGCGCAGCCCCCGCCCGCCGCCGGGGCGGCTGGGGCGGGCGGGGCCCAGCGGGTTGGTCAGTTCGATCTCCAGCCGGCTCCCGGCCAGCGCGACCCGCAGCCCGGCCGGCGCCGGGCCGGCGTGCCGCAGCACGTTGGTCAGGCCCTCCTGCACGATCCGGTAGGCCTCCCGGGAGACCTCGGCGGGCAGGCCCTTGAGGCCGGGGGAGAGATCGGCGTCCACCGTCACCCCGGTGCGGGCGAGTTGGCGCAGCAGGTCGTCCAGCCCGGCGAGGGTGGGCCCGGCCGGTTCGGCGGCCTCCGGGCTCTCCTCGCGCAACAGGCCCAGGACGGTGTCCAGTTCGGCGACGGCACCCCGGGCGGTCTCCTCGATCGCCCGCAGCGCCTCGGCGGCGAAGTCCGGGTCGCTGCGCAGCACCCGGGCGGCGGCCGAGGCCTGGATGCCGACCGCGCTGAGCGCGTGCCCGACCGAGTCGTGCAGTTCGCGGGCCAGCCGGTTGCGCTGGGCGAGCACGGTGGCCCGGCGTTCGGCGGCGGCCAGCCGCTCCTCCGGGGTCGGGCCGAGCAGGACGGGGGCGCAGCGGGCCAGCAGGGCGCCGGAGCCCGCGCTGGTGAGGATGATCAGCAGGATGAGGCCGAGCCCGAGCGCCGGGCCGGCGAGCAGCCAGCCGGCGGAGCGGCTCGCCCAGGGCGTGGCGTCGTCCGCCTCGGAGATGATCAGCGCGGTCGCGCCGCTCCCGCCGCCGAGCGTCAGCCCGGCGACCACCCCGCCGAGGAACACGTGCAGCATGTACCAGAGCGCGGTGCGCCGGCGCGCGGCCCAGGACTGCGACGGCCCGCCGGCCAGTTCGTCCGGCCGCTCGACCGCGCACAGCGCCCGGGCCGCCGCGCCCTCCAGGCCCCGGACGATCGGCACCAGCGCGGTGACGCCGGCCATCGGCAGCGAGGTGACCAGCGCGCCCAGCAGGACCAGCATTTGGTGCAGCACCCCGACGTTCTGGCCGAAGCCGCCGAGGATCACCACGGAGAGCATCCAGTACGGCATCAGCAGGGCGCCGCCCAGCACCAGGTGCACCCAGCGCAGCAGTGCCTTGTGCCCGACCAGTGCCGCTGCGGCGCGCCGCAGTCCGCCGCCCTCCCCCTTGATCACTCGGGTGACTCTACGTCAACGGCGGGCGCCGACGCGGTCCTTCCGGAGGCCAGGGCTCCGCGTTCGGTCAGGGCCAGCGCGCCCGCCACGAGGATCAGCAGTCCGGTCACCACCTGGGCGCACTGCACCAGCGGCAGCAGCCCGGGCACCGCGTGGTGCAGGTCCCGGACCGTGGTCCCGGTCGTGCCGTACATGATCATCAGCCAGGCGCCCCAGCCGACCAGCGAGCCGGAGGCGGTCCAGGCCACCAGCGCCGGCCAGACCAGCCGCCGCTGCGGGCGGAACCGGAAGACCAGCATCAGCAGGGCCGCCGGTGCGGCGACCGCCATCATCGCGGTCACGGCGTCCAGCACGGCCGGGCCGCGGTAGCCGTTGTCGCGCAGGGAGCCGGGCAGTCCGGCGTCGCCGCCCGCCGCCCAGTAGCAGCGGGCCGCCGCGACGCCCACGGCGAGCAGGGCGGCGGCGCAGGCCAGGCAGCGCTGCACGACGACGGTCGGCGAGTCGGGCAGGTCGCCGATCCGCTCCCGCACCAGCGCGCCCCAGCGCCGCCTGGCGTACAGCAGGAAGGCGGTGATCAGCGCGAGGCCCTGGACGGTGAAGCCCCCGTATACCAGGGGCGTGACCCAGCTGGCGAGCCCGGAGAAAGCCGGGTCCGGCGCCTGCGAGGTGGTGTGCTCCGGGCCGAGCGCCACGTCGATGGCCACGGAGACCGGGAACCCGAGCAGGATGGTCCCGAGCAGGCCGGTCGCCGCCCACATCGGGAACGCCAGCAGTCCGGCCGGGACCCGCCACCCCCACGGTCGGATGAAGACGAGAGCCAGAACGAAGGCGATCGCGTCCATCCCGAAGCTCAGCAGGTTCGGCACCCAGAGCTTGTCCAGCGCCTCGGCGTTGTCCGCCCCCACCGAGAACCCGACCAGCCAGAGCAGCTTGAGGGTCAGGTACGGAAGGGTCGCGGCCATCGCCGTCCAGGCGGCGCCGGTCCGGACCGCGCGTTCGTCGAATCTCATACCGTCATCGTCCCGCCCGGGAGGAGCCGAATCCTCGCCCCAGTGGCGCGATCGCCCTCCCCCCGGCGGGGGATCCGGCCGCCCGGGTCTAGGCCGTGCGGTGGATCAGTCGCCCTTCCTGCGGATCGGTCCGCCCGTCCGGATCGGGCACCAGGCCGAGCCGCTCGGCGAGCCGGCGGGAGGGCAGGTTGTCGGCCCGGATCAGGGCCGTCACCGGCACCTCCGGGAAGCGGGGCAGCGCCTCGGCCATCGCCGCCCGGGCCGCCTCCGCCGCGTACCCGAGGCCCCAGGCGGACGGTCGGTACCGGTAGTAGAGGTTGAACACCCGCTCGCCGTCAAGGGTGTGCAGGAACAGGCCGGTGAACCCGATGATCTCCGCCGGCTCCGCCCGGGTGGCGACGGCGCAGTACCCGACGCCGTCCCGCTCCCAGTCGGCGACGAACCCGGCCAGCATCTCCCGGCTCTGCTCCCGGTTCCGGTGCGGGCCGTTCGGGTTGTACCGGTTGGTCTCCGGATCCCCGTGGATAGCGAACATCGCCTCCAGGTCCCCCTCCTGCGGGCGGCTGAGCACCAGCCGCTCGGAGACGGTGACGACGCTGCGGCGGCCCTGCTGCTGGGCGGTGGTCATGGGTGTTCCCCCCGTGTCGAACGTAATGGCCTCGGCGCACCATAGGCCATTACCCCGCTCCTCGCCCGCCCATTTCCTCAGAGGATCGGCTCACACCCGATCGCCTTGCCCCCGGCGGTGAGGAACTGCCGCACCAGGGCGTCGCTGTCGGGGAACAGCGAGAGCGGCCCGGAGTCACCGTCGAGGCTGAAGAAGACGTCCTTGCCCTGGCAGGTGACGACGAGCGTCCCGCCGGCGACCCACTTGGCCCGCCCGGGCCCGGCCGGATCCTTGCCGTCCTTCCGCGTCAGGGCGGTGGTCCGCGGCTCCGTCGTGATCGCGAAACGCTCCGACCCGTGGCCCGGTTTCGGGCCGCTGCCGACGGTGCAGGACCAGATCGGGGCCGACCCGGTGGTGACCTGCTGCCGGTTGTCCGACAGCGCCTCGGGGTTCCTGGTCGGGGCGAATCCGGGCAGGCCGCAGAGATTGGCCCAGTCCGGTGGCGTCCCGGTCCCCTCCGCCGACAGGTCCTTCGGAGCCGGCGGTGCCCCGTCCCCGCACGAGCGCGCCTTCGCCACCCCGTTGGCGAACGCCACGGCCAGCCGCGCCCTGGCTTCGTCGTGCCCCGTCCTGCTGGTGCGCACTTCGGCGCGCACGCCCTTCTCGCACCCCTCGGGCAGCACGGCCCACGCGGAATCGGGGGTCACCGAACCGGCCGCTTCCCCGGAGAACAGCCGGGCGTCCGAGGCGGCCAACGGGCCCGGGCCGTCCGTGGAGTCGAGGAGGACGGTGAACCGCGCGGTCTCCTCGGAGGTCCCGATCAAGCCGGAACTGACCGTGACGGAGCAGCTGTTGCCCGTCCGGTCCTCGGTCGGCGAGTAGTACGTGCCCTTGTGTTCACTGATCCGTCCGGACCCCAGGAGGTCGTGGACCTGATCGGCTGTCACGACCCCGTCGCACACGCTGTCCGGCCCGCCGAGGTTCGTCAGCCGGTACAGCGCGAACCCCGCCGCCCCGATCGGGACGAGGGAGAACGCCGCCACCACCGCTGCCAGGCGCAGCCGTAGCCCCCGCGTGGTGAAACCGCGCCGGTCGAGTGCGGCGTCGGCCTTGCGGGCCACGCCCGTGGTGTCGCCGGGGTGCTCACTGCTGGTTCCCACGGCGTTCACGCCCTGCCGAAGACGGTGCGGTAGGTCTTGTCGATGCCGATCTGGTAGCCGTCTCCCGCTGTCTCCTTGAGCTGCCGCGGGACGCTGCCGGTGAGGTCGAGGGACTCGGCCGAGTATCCCGACATGGCCATCTTGTAGTTGATCATCGCGTCCAACTGCTGCTGCCCCGCCGAGAAGTGGGAGCTCAGATTGTCCTTGAGCTTGGTGTCGATCTCGGCCTTGGCGGCATCGGCGTACGTGGCGGTCCCGATGTCGACGTAGCGCTGTGCGATGTCGCCCACTCCCGGGATCAGGTTCGCGGGTGTGCCGAGCAGGTGGTAGTTCATCTTCGCCCGCCAGTCCTCGGCCGACTTGTCGCTGTCCGCGTGGTCGACGGCGGCGTCGGCGTACACCGCGTCGAGCGCGCCGAGCGCCGAGGCGGAGTCGTGGACGAGGGAGTTCAGATTGGGGTTCGGGCGGCCGGTCACATCCGGCTTGGTGGCGTCGTGGTCGAGCCCGTCGAGACGGCGGGCGATCTCCTGCGTCTCCGCGTGCTGGATGAGGGCGAAGGACGCCGGGTCCTCGGCGGCGCCCCGGATGACGCGCAACAGCTGGTCCTGGGTGACGGTGAGCCCGTCCGGCTCGGACGGCCCGTACAGCTTCTTCCCGAGGATCTCGTGCATGTCCGCGGCGTAGTCGGCGATCATGTCGGCCATCGGCCGCCGGAGTCCGGCCGGGAGGGACGTCTTGTCGCCCTGGCCGCTGCCGGCGAACGACTTCACCGTCTCGTCCATGATCTGGGACATGACCTTGTCGTGCGGGCGGACGACCGGCTGGTCGCTGTGCGGGTCCCGACCGGTCGTGGCCGCCTCCAGCGCGTAGCCGAGCGCGGTGCGGGAGGGCGTGAAGCCGTCGACGGCGTTCTGCTCGCTGCCCTGGGCGGGCCACTTCCGCTCGTGCAGCAGGTAGTCGAGGTTCTTGCCCTTCCCGGGGTCGAAGAAGTCCTTGGACGCCTCGGGGTTGTGGCTGAACGCGTTCATCAGTCCGCCCATCGGGTCGGACTGGTTGACCCCGCCCTCCCACTTCGGGCCCCAGAGGTCCTCGCCCTTGGTCTTGCTGGTGCGTTCGAAGTCGACCAGGTCGTTCCCGACCTTGAGCAGGAACGGCTTGTCGAACTTTCCGCCCGCGCCCATCAGCGAGGTGAGCGCCGGGTAGTTGTCGTTCCAGCCCGCGGCCGAGCCTCCCGGACGGCGGGCGGCCTTCAGGAGGCCGTCCTCCCAGTCCTTGCCCATGCCGCCGTCGCGGGTCGCCGTGGCGAGGACCGTCGACAGGCTGCCGTAGACGTCCTGGTAGCCCTTGGCGTTGTGGTTGCCGTGGGCGAGGTCGCCGTAGGCCTTGGAGTACTCCAGCAGGGCGTCCGGGCCGGTCTTCCCGCCGTAGTCGAGGCCGTTGAGGAGGGTGGTCGCGAAGTCCTTGTTGTCCGCGTTGGCGGCCATGAGGTCCTGCAGCTGCTTCAGCTCCGGATCGCTGAGGCTGCCGCCCTTGGACATCAGGTCCTTGGCCCGGTTGGCGTCGGCGACCGGGCCGCCGCCGTACGGAGCGGGATTGAAGGAGGTGGTGCTGGTGCCGATGTCGCTCTGGAGTGCGGTGGTGGCCCGCTGGTCGGCGGCGGCGGCCTTCTCGACGGCCTTCGTCAGGCGGGTCGAGTAGCCCGCGGCCTTGGTCCGCAGCCCCTGGGCCAGGGTGGCGCTGTCCGGGTCGTTCCGCGCCTCCTTCGGCAGGCTCCAGTTGACCGTGCCGTCCGCACTGACGGTCATGCTGTCGGCCTGCGCGTCCTGGATCGCCTTGTCGAGCTCGCGGCGGGCCGCGACGAAGTCCTCGGCGGCGGCCTTCATGATCGAGGCCAGCGCGGTGGCGACGGTCGAGGCCTGCTTGAAGTCGCTGTCGATGCCCTGCAGGGCCTTGGTGGCGTTGTCGGCGGCCGTGCCCTTCCAGCCGGCCCGCTGCGCGGTGCTGGTGAGGTCCTTGGTGACCCGGCCGTCGAGGGAGGTGAGGGCCTTGGCGACGCCGGACCACGCCTCGGCGGCGTCGTTGATGGCGGCGAAGTCGGCCTCGTGAAGGTCCTTGAAGGACACCATCCGTCTGTTCCCCCTGTTACTGGCGCGCGCGGAGATCGGCGGCGGTCCGGGCTTCGTTGTTCTGGTAGTTCTGCTGGGTCGTGTCGAGGTTGCCGGCGGCGCCGTCGAGCCGGTCGTGCAGCGCCTGGCACTGCTGCATCCAGCGCTCGGTGCTGCCGGTGAGCGCGCCGCCGAAGGAGAAACCGCGGATCTTGGTGGACGCGGTGCTCGCGTACTCGGTGAGGCTGTGGGCGCCGGGGCCGGCCTTGCCGTTGGCGCTGTTGAGGTCGGTGCCGATCTGGCGGGCTATCCCGGCCGAAGCGGCCAGTTCGTGGGGGGTGTCGAGCTGGGTGGTGCCGGCGGAGGCGGGCCCGGGCGGGCTGCCGGCGCTCGCCAGGACGAGCCTGGCGGGCGGCTCCGTCGCGGCGGTGCTCGATGCCGGGGGCGGTACCGGGGCCGACGCGGGGGCGGGCAGCGGGGCCGGGGCGACCGGTCCCGTGGTGAACTGGGCACTAACCATGCGTGTGCAGTCCTCCTCATTCATGAAGAGGGGTCGATCCCCCCGTGGCACGTCGACCGTACAGGCCGCCTCTGTCGGTGTACTGACGCACCCTCCGCGTGACCGGTTGCGCGATGGTCGGCGGTCTTCGTCAAGGGTTCGTCAAGAGGGATCCGGCGCCTCGAACGGGCGCGGCGCGAGGGCTTGTTACCGGCCGGTCGCTTCCCTATCATCACGAGTGTTACAGCTTTACTGTCAAACCCACCGGAAGGGTTCAGCAGCCAGTGCGTGACACGAGCGGTGCGCCGGAGCCGGGCGGGCGGCCGGGAGCGGCGGGCCCGGGCCCGCTGGCCGGGGTGCGGGTGGTGGAGCTCGCCGGGATCGGGCCCGGCCCGTTCGCGGCGATGCTGCTGGGCGACCTCGGCGCCGACGTGGTGCGGGTCGACCGGCCGGAGCCGCCGGCGGTCGGGCCGGACCCGGCCCACGACCTCACCAACCGCAACAAGCGCTCGGTGCTGATCGACCTGAAGGCGCCGGACGGCCCCGGGCTGGTGCTCGGCCTGGTCGAGCGCGCCGACCTGCTGATCGAGGGCTACCGGCCCGGCGTCGCCGAGCGGCTGGGCGTCGGCCCGCAGGCCTGCCTGGCCCGCAACCCGGCCCTGGTCTACGGGCGGATGACCGGCTGGGGCCAGAGCGGCCCGCGGGCCGCCACCGCCGGGCACGACCTCGGGTACACGGCGGTCGCCGGGGTGCTCGGGCTGGTCGCCGGCGCCGGCGGCGCGGACGAGCCGCCCGGGATCCCCGCCAACCTGCTCGGCGACTACGCCGGCGGCTCGCTCTACCTGGTGGTCGGCCTGCTCGCCGCCCTGCACCACTCCCGGGCCACCGGCGAGGGCCAGGTGGTCGACGCCGCGATCGTGGACGGCGCCGCGCACCTCGGCAGCATCCTGTGGGGCCTGCTCGCGGCCGGCCACTGGCAGGACCGCCGGGGCGCCAACCTGCTGGACGGCGGCGCGCCGTTCTACGCGATCTACCGGACGGCGGACGGCGGGCACCTGGCCGTGGGCGCGCTGGAGCCGCGCTTCTACGCCGAGTTCGCCCGCCTGCTGGAGCTCGGCCCGGACGCGCCCGGCCAGTACGAACTCGCCCGCTGGCCCGAACTGCGCGCCCTGATCGCCGCCCGCTTCGCCACCCGGACCAGGGCCGAGTGGGAGGCCGTCTTCGCGGGCTCCGACGCCTGCGTGGAGCCGGTGCTGACGATGCGTCAGGCCGCCGCGGACGGGCACCTGTCGGCGCGCGGCACCTACGTCGAGGCGGACGGCATCACCCAGCCCGCCCCCGCCCCGCGCTTCTCCGCCACCCCCGGCGCCCTGCGCCGCCCGCCGGCCCGGCCCGGTGCGGACACCGCCGAGGTGGCCCGGGACTGGGGCGTCCCGGACCTTCACCCCAACTCCGCGCCGGAACGAGGAGAGTAGCGTTGCAGCGGGACATCATGACCGAGCAGCACGAGGACTTCCGGGCCACCGTCCGGGCCTTCCTGGCCAAGGAGGTGCTGCCGCACTACGACCGCTGGGAGCGGGAGGGCGTCGTCGACCGCGAGGTCTGGCTCGCGGCCGGCCGCCAGGGCCTGCTGGGCCTCGCCGTCCCCGAGGAGTACGGCGGCGGCGGGACCGCGGACTTCCGCTACGCCGCCGTGCTGGCCGAGGAGTTCGCCCGGGCCGGCGCCGCCGGGCTGGCGATCGGCCTGCACAACGACATCATCGGCCCCTACCTGATCTCGCTCTCCACCGAGGAGCAGAAGCGCCGCTGGCTGCCCGGCTTCTGCTCCGGCGAGCTGATCGCCGCGATCGCGATGACCGAGCCCGGCACCGGCTCCGACCTGCAGGGCATCCGCACCCAGGCGGTCGACCAGGGTGACCACTTCCTGCTCAACGGTGCCAAGACCTTCATCTCCAACGGCATCCTCGCCGACCTCGTCGTCGTGGCCGCCCGCACCACCCCCGAGGGCGGCTCGCACGGGCTCAGCCTGCTGGTCGTGGAGCGCGGCATGCCCGGCTTCGAGCGCGGCCGCAACCTCGACAAGATCGGCCAGAAGGCCCAGGACACCGCCGAGTTGTTCTTCCAGGACGTCCGGGTGCCGAAGGAGAACCTGCTCGGCGAGCTGAACGGCGGCTTCATCCACCTGATGCAGAACCTCGCCCAGGAGCGGCTCGCCATCGCGGTCGCCGCGATCGCCGGGGCCGAGTACCTGGTCGAGATCACCACCGACTACGTCAAGCAGCGCCAGGCCTTCGGCCGTCCGCTGTCCAAGCTCCAGCACGTCCGCTTCGAGATCGCCGAACTGGCCACCGAGTGCGCCGTCACCCGGGCCTTCGTCGACCGCTGCATCACCGAGCACAACCGCTACGCGCTCACCCCGGCCGACGCCTCGATGGCCAAGTGGTGGGCCACCGAGCTGCAGAAGCGCACCGCTGACCGCTGCCTCCAACTGCACGGCGGCTACGGCTACATGAGCGAGTTCCCGGTCGCCCGGGCGTTCGTCGACGGGCGCATCCAGACGATCTACGGCGGCACCACCGAGATCATGAAGGAGATCGTCGGCCGCTCGATCCTCGGCTGAACCCGCGGTCCCGCGGTCCCGCGGTCCCGCGGTCCCCGGAACCCCCGTCCGAACCCCGTCCGAACCCCGTCCGAACCCCCGCCCCGCAGTCCCCGCCCCGAAATCCCTGCCCCGAAATCCCGCTGAAAGGCGTCTCCACCGTGACCACCGAAGCGTACGTCTACGACGCGATCCGCACCCCGCGCGGCCGGGGCAAGGCCAACGGCTCGCTGCACGGCACCAAGCCGATCGACCTGGTCGTCGGCCTGATCCACGAACTCCGCCACCGCCACCCCGAGCTGGACCCGGCCGCGATCGACGACATCGTGCTCGGCGTGGTCAGCCCGATCGGCGATCAGGGCTCCGACATCGCCCGGATCGCCGCCATCGCGGCCGGCCTGCCCGACACCGTCGCCGGCGTCCAGGAGAACCGCTTCTGCGCCTCCGGTCTGGAGGCCGTCAACCTGGCCGCCGCCAAGGTCCGTTCGGGCTGGGAGGACCTGATCCTGGCCGGCGGCGTGGAGTCCATGTCCCGGGTCAAGATGGCCTCGGACGGCGGCGCCTGGTTCGCCGACCCGATGACGGCGTACGAGACCAACTTCGCGCCGCAGGGCATCGGCGCCGACCTCATCGCCACCATCGAGGGCTTCTCCCGCACCGATGTGGACAGCTTCGCCGCCGAGTCCCAGGCCCGCGCCGCCAAGGCCCAGGCGGACGGCCTGTTCGACCGCTCGGTCGTCCCGGTCCGCGACCGCAACGGCCTGGTCGTGCTGGAGCGCGACGAGTTCATCCGCCCCGGCACCACCGTCGAGACCCTGGCCGGCCTCAAGCCCTCCTTCGCCGCGATCGGCGAGGCCGGCGGCTTCGACGCCGTCGCCCTGCAGAAGTACCACTGGGTCGAGGCCATCGACCACGTCCACCACGCCGGCAACTCCTCCGGCATCGTGGACGGCGCCGCCCTGGTCGCCATCGGCAACCGCGAGGTCGGCGAGCGGTACGGGCTCCGCCCGCGCGCCCGGATCGTCTCCGCCGCGGTCTCCGGCTCCGAGCCGACCATCATGCTCACCGGCCCCGCCCCGGCCACCCGCAAGGCGCTCGCCAAGGCCGGCCTCACCGCCGCCGACATCGACCTGGTCGAGATCAACGAGGCCTTCGCGGCGGTCGCGCTCCGCTTCATCCGCGAGATGGGCTTCCGCCACGACCAGGTGAACGTCAACGGCGGCGCGATCGCCCTCGGCCACCCGCTCGGCGCCACCGGCGCGATGCTGCTCGGCACCGTCGTCGACGAGCTGGAGCGGCGCGACCTGCGCTACGGCCTGATCACCCTCTGCGTGGGCGGCGGCATGGGCATCGCCACCGTCGTCGAGCGCGTCTGACCTCCTCCCCGGTAGATCTGGAGAACCTGATGAGCGACACCACCACCATCCGCTGGGAGCAGGACCAGGACGGCGTGGTCACCCTCGTCCTCGACGACCCCACCCAGTCCGTCAACACCATGAACGAGGCGTTTACCGCCGACTTCGAGGCCGTCGTCGGCCGGCTGGCCGCGCTCGCCGCCGCCGACGAGCTGCGCGGCGTGGTGATCACCTCCGCCAAGAAGACCTTCTTCGCCGGGGGAGACCTGCGGATGCTCTCCGCCGCCCGCCCCGGCGACGCCGCGCAGGTCTTCGAGAAGTCCATGCGGATCAAGCGCGCGCTGCGCACCCTGGAGACCCTCGGCAAGCCGGTCGTCGCCGCCCTCAACGGCAGCGCGCTCGGCGGCGGCCTGGAGCTGGCCCTCGCCTGCCACCACCGGATCGCCGTGGACACCCCGGCCAGCCGGATCGGCTTCCCCGAGGTCACCCTCGGCCTGCTGCCGGGCGGCGGCGGAGTGGTCCGCACGGTGCGGCTGTTCGGCATCACCGACGCCCTGCTGAAGTTCCTGCTGCAGGGGCAGCAGTACCGCCCGGCGCAGGCGCTGGAGCACGGGCTGGTGCACGAACTCGTCGACACCGTCGAGGAGTCGACCGCCCGCGCGAAGGCCTGGATCGAGGCCAACCCGACCGCCGTCCAGCCGTACGACGTCAAGGGCCACCGGATCCCCGGCGGCACCCCGGCCACCCCCGCCTTCGCCGCCAACCTGCCGGCCTTCCCGGCCAACCTGCGCAAGCAGCTGAACGGCGCGCCCTACCCGGCCCCGCGCAACATCCTCGCCGCGGCGGTGGAGGGCTCCCAGGTCGACGTCGACACCGCGATGGTGATCGAGGCCCGCTACTTCACCGAGCTGGCCTGCGGGCAGACCAGCACGAACATGATCCAGGCGCTGTTCTTCGACATGCAGGCCGTCAACTCCGGTGCCGGACGCCCCAAGGACGTCGAGAAGCGGCTCGTCCGCAAGGTCGCCGTGCTCGGCGCCGGGATGATGGGCGCGGGCATCGCCTACGCCTGCGCCCGGGCCGGCATCGACGTCGTCCTCAAGGACGTCACCGTCGAGGCCGCCGAGCGCGGAAAGGCCTACAGCGCGGGGCTGCTGGACAAGGCCGTCGCCCGCGGCCGCTCCACCGAGGCCAAGCGCGACGCCCTGCTCGCCCGGATCACCCCCACCGCCGAGGCCGCCGACCTGGCCGACTGCGACGCCGTGATCGAGGCCGTCTTCGAGAACACCGAGCTCAAGCACAAGGTGTTCGAGGAGATCGAGGGCGTCGTCGCCCCCGACGCGCTGCTCTGCTCCAACACCTCCACCCTGCCGATCGGCCTGCTCGCCGAAGGCGTCCGGCGCACCGCCGACTTCATCGGACTGCACTTCTTCTCGCCGGTCGACAAGATGCGCCTGGTCGAGATCATCCGCGGCCCGCAGACCGGCGACGAGGCGCTGGCCCGCGCCTTCGACCTGGTCCGGCAGATCGACAAGACCCCGATCGTGGTCAACGACTCGCGCGGCTTCTTCACCTCCCGGGTCATCGGCCAGTTCATCAACGAGGGCGTCGCCATGGTCGGCGAGGGCATCCACCCGGCCTCCGTCGAGCAGGCCGCCGGCCAGGCCGGCTACCCCGCCAAGGTGCTCTCGCTGATGGACGAACTCACCCTCACCCTGCCGCGCAAGATCCGCGACGAGTACCGGCGCTCGGCCGAGGCCGCCGGCGGCACCTGGACGCCGCACCCGGCGGACGCCGTCGTCGACCGGATGGTCGACGAGTTCGGCCGGCCCGGACGCAGCGGCGGCGCGGGCTTCTACGAGTACGGCGCGGACGGCAAGCGCGGCCGGCTCTGGCCGGGGCTGGTCGAGCACTTCTCCCGCCCGGACGCGGCCGAGGTGCCCTTCGAGGACCTGAAGGAGCGGATGCTGTTCAGCGAGGCGCTGGACTCGGTGCGCTGCCTGGAGGAGGGCGTGCTGACCTCGGTCGCCGACGCCAACGTCGGCTCGATCCTCGGCATCGGCTTCCCGGCCTGGACCGGCGGCGTGTTCCAGTACATCAACGGGTACGAGGGCGGCCCGGCCGGCTTCGCGGCCCGGGCCCGCGAGCTCGCCGCCGCGTACGGCGAGCGGTTCGCGCCGCCCGCGCTGCTGGAGCGGATCGCGGCCGAGGGGCGTACCTTCACCGACTGACCGGCCGGGCCCGTGGTGGCCGGGGGTGGGGCCGTGCCCGGCACGGCCCCACCCGGTTCGCCGACCGGGCGGGTCAGCCGGCCTCGCCGGCCGGTGCCTCGCCCGGTTCTTCGCTCAGTTCCTCGGCCGGTTCTTCGCTCAGTTCCTCGGCCAGTTCCTCGCCCAGCTCCTCCCGGAGCGACCGCTGGAACGCGGTGACCAGCGCCTGCGCCACCATGGGTTGGATGTGGTCGGTCAGCGCCTTCATCCGGGCCAGCTCCTCCGGCGCGGGCTCGCTCTCCCGGTACGGCTTCCACACCGTCTCCCGGAACAGCCGCTGCAACTCCCGTGCCGTCGCCCGACTGTGCTCCACCACCACCGCGCGGGCGGCCAGCAGGGTCTCCAGCGGGATCGGTACGTCCAGGACGCGCACGCCCAGCGGCAGCAGCCCGGGGTCCACCCGGAACAGCTCCGGGTCGTCCGTCCGCTCCAGCGCCCCCATCGCCGCCAGGCGGTCGACCTGCTCCTCCGACAGCCCGCGCCCGGCCCGCCGTTCCAGCTGCGCGCGGCTCGCCTCCTCGGCCGCCCCGGGGGTCCAGGACGCCACCAGCGCCCGGTGGATCGCGAGGTCCAGCGGCGAACTGTCCTCCGGCAGCCTGGCCAGGTAGCGCTCGATCGCGGCCAGCGTCAGGCCCTGGCGCTGCAACTCCTCGATCAGCTCCAGCCGGTCCAGGTGGGCAGCCCCGTACAGGCCCACCCGGCGCGGCCCCAGATCGGGCGGCGGCAGCAGACCCTTCGTCCCGTAGAACCGCACCGTCCGCACCGTCATCCCGGCCCGCGCCGCCAACTCGTCCACCGTCAGCCGCACCTCGCCCGTTCCGGCGCCGTGCTCCCCCATCTGCTGCCTCCCGCGCTGGCACATTCCCGCTGTGACAGCAGCAGTGTGACAGTGCCCACCGTCGCGGTCCACCGGGATCGGGGCACGCTGTGCCGGGCCGGGCCGGGCAGGGCTCCGGACGGCCGACGCCCCCGTCCCGCGGCCGGGTTCGGCGGGCGGGACGGGGGCGTCGGCCGTGGG
The DNA here is from genome assembly GCF_049543595.1 of Kitasatospora sp. NPDC094028. NCBI lineage: Bacteria > Bacillati > Actinomycetota > Actinomycetes > Kitasatosporales > Streptomycetaceae > Kitasatospora > Kitasatospora sp. NPDC094028. The sequence goes on from NZ_JBMVFA010000001.1 coordinate 581,477, forward strand.
GCGCAGGGCCGCCGGGTCAGCGGGCGGCGGGTCAGCGGGCGGCGGGGCCGATGAGGTCGGCGTGGTGGCGGCGGGTGACCTCGGGGTGGGCGCGGGTGTAGCCCTTCCACTCGTTCAGGCCGAAGTCGGCGAAGAGCGGGTTGTCCGGGTCCGCGGTGGCGCCGGGGGCGTGGTGGGCGAGCGGGAAGTCCAGCGGTTCGATGTGGGCGTCGAGCCGGGGGTTGTAGAAGAACGGCACGGAGAAGCGCTCACGGGCACCGGGCGGGCTGACCACGCGGTGGCTGGTGGCCTTGAGGTAGCCGTCCGTGGCGACCTCCAGCAGCTCGCCGAGGTTGACGACGAAGGCGCCCTCCAGCGGCGGGACCTCCAGGAAGCTGCCGTCCGGCCGCTCCACCTGGAGCCCGCCGACGGTGTCCTGCAGCAGCAGCGTGATGAAGCCGTAGTCCTTGTGGGCGCCGACGCCCTGCCCGGCGCCGTCCGGGGCGGTCCCGGGGTAGCGGACCAGCTTCAGGCGCAGGTGGGGGTGGCCCGCGAAGGCCGCGTCGTAGAAGTCGGGGCGGGCGCCGATCGCGGCGAGCAGCTCGTGCAGCAGGCGGCCGGCGACCGCGCCCAGGCGGTCGATCCAGCCGAGCGCGGCGGTGCGCAGTTCGGGCAGCGCCGCGGGCCACTGGTTGGGGCCCTCCAGCCACCAGTACGGCGGCTCACCGGCGCCCGGGACGTGCGGGGGCAGTTCGGCCCCGATGTCCAGCTGGTCGCGCCAGTCCTGGCTGCCGCCGGTGCGCTCGTCCCCGGTGCGGGTGTAGCCGCGGTAGTGCGGGGAGTTGAGGTTGCTCACGGACAGCCGCTCGGCCTCGGGCAGGTCGAAGAAGGCCCGCATGGCGCCGGTGAGCGCGGCCGTCTCGGCCGCGGTGACGCCGTGGCCGACGAGCTGGAAGAACCCGACCCCGGTGGCCGCGGTGCGGAGCGCGTCGTGGAGGCGGAGCCGGTCCTCCGGGCTGCCGTCGGCGAGCGAGAGGTCGATCACCGGAAGGGCCTCGGGGTGCTCCCCGGTGGTGGGAGCGGGGGAGGACTCGGTGGTGGGCGCGGGGCTGGGGGCGGGCGCGGGGGTGGGGGCGGGAGCCGGGGCCGGGTCGGTGCCGGTCGAGGGTATGGGCGTGTGCTGCTGCGTCATTTGTGACATCCGCTGGGTCTCGTCCCGGCTGGTCCCGGTGGTCGACCGGGGGGCGGCCGGGGCAGCGCCTGATGCGGCGGGTGCCCCGGGAGCCGGGTGGTGGTGGCGGCCGGCTGGGGCCGCCGTTGAGGGTGTGGCGCGAGGTTCAGCTGGAGCGTCGACAGGACATGCTCGTCACGCGGAGCAGGTCCACGTGGCGGCGACGAACAAGGATGAGCACGTCACCAGCCTAAATGACCCGTTTCCAGACGGGCGAGCCCCCTGCAGCGGAGGGGCGCCCACCAGTTTTGTCAGGAGTTCGTCAAGAGTTTCGGATTCCGGGTGTCGCGGTCAGGGGGCGTGGGCTCGGGGGCCGGTCAGGAGTTGTTGAGGTAGGCCAGGACGGCCAGGACCCGGCGGTTGTCGTCGTCGGAGGGCTGGAGGTCGAGTCGGACGAAGATCGAGGCGGTGTGCTTGGCCACCGCCCGCTCGGTGATCACCAACTGCTGGGCGATCGCCGCGTTGGACCGGCCCTCCGCCATCAACCCCAGGACCTGCCGTTCGCGCGGGGAGAGAGTGGAGACCGGACCGGCCGAGGAGGTGTGGGTGAGCAGCCGGGTGATCACCTCCGGGTCCATCGCGGTGCCGCCCTGGGCGACGCGCTGGATGGCGTCGATGAAGGTGGCACCGTCCAGGACCCGGTCCTTCAGCAGGTAGCCGATCCCGCCCGTGCTGCCGGCCAGCAGCTCCCGGGCGTACAGCTGCTCCACGAACTGCGAGAGCACCAGGACGGGCAGACCCGGGTGCGCCTGCCGGGCCGCCAGGGCCGCGCGCAGGCCCTCGTCGGTGAAGGTCGGCGGCAGCCTGACGTCCACCACGGCGATGTCCGGCAGGTCGGCGGCCACCGCGGCGAGCAGCTGGTCGCCGGTCTCGACCGCCGCGGTGACCTTCATGCCGTTGGCCTCCAGTAGCCGGGTCAGGCCGTCCCGGAGGAGGAAGAGGTCTTCGGCGATGACAACGCGCACGGGATCTCCAGGTTCACGATGGTCGGGCCACCGGGTGGACTGCTGATCGCGAGCACTCCGTCGAAGGCGGCCAGTCGGCGTTCGGTTCCGCTGAGGCCGGTGCCCCGCGACGGGTCGGCGCCGCCGCGCCCGTCGTCGGTGATCGATATCCTCAGCAGCCCGTCACTGTGCCCTATGTCGATCCACACGCGCGAGGCGCCCGCGTGCTTCACCACGTTGGCCAGCAGCTCGCTCACCGCGAAGTAGGCGGCCGACTCCACCGGGGCCGGAGCCCGGCCGGGCAGACCGCCGTCGAAGGTGACCGGCAGGGGGAGGTCCAGCGCGGTGGCCTCCACCGCGTCGGCCAGGCCCCGGTCGGCCAGCACCGGGGGATGGATGCCCCGGACCAGGTCCCGCAGCTCGCTCAGGGCCTTGACGGAGGACAGCCTGGCCTCGGTCAGCAGCGGCCCGATCGCCTCCGGATCCCCCTTCAACTGCTCGGCCACGGACAGCAGCATGCCCAGCGCCACCAGCCGGGCCTGCGCCCCGTCGTGCAGGTCCCGTTCGATCCGGCGCAGCTCGGCCGCCCCGGCGTCGATGGTGTCCGCCCTGGTCCGGGCCAGGTGGCTGACCTGGCGGGCGAGTTCGTCCTGTCGGGACGGCCCGAGCAGCGCCCGCGCGGACCGCTCGTGCAGCCGCAGCACAGACGGGGCGGCCCACAGTGCGGCGAACGGGGCGACGCACATCCCCATCCCGTAGACGACGCCGAGCGCGACGAGGGGCCCGTTCCGCCCGAGGACCTCCAGGGCGATCGGGGTGAGGACCACGACGGCGGCCGTGAGCAGCGCGGCGCAGCCGGTCAGCAGCACCCAGGCGAGGTCCCGCCAGGTCGCCCGGTCGGTCAGCCAGCCGCCGGTCCGCAGTCGCTGCCACGGGCCGGCGCCTGGCGCCCGGTGGTACGGCAGCGGGATCGGCTGCCCGCTCCACCGCCCCACGACCCGCCTGCCCTCGGCCGCGGCCCAGCGGATGCCGAGCAATGCGAACACCACCATCGCCGGCGCCAGCCAGAACGACCCGGACCGCCCGCCGGGCGGGGCGCCGCCGTAGATGTGGGTGGCCGCCACCGCGAGCGCGCCCGGGGCGAACAGGGCGGCCCCGATCGCCCGGCCGCCGCCGCCGGTGGCCCAGCACAGCGCCCAGAGCGCGACCGGCCCGGTCGGGACCAGCAGGATCAGCGGCCCGCCGGGCCCGAACGGCCGCGACTCGTCCGGTCCGAACAGCGCCGAGACCAGGAGGACCGGCCCGGCCAGCAGCGCCACCAGCCCCGACACCGCCAGCGTCACCGCGTACCAGGCCCGCATGCCGTCCAGGCAGGCGCGCCCCACTTTCCGGGCGGCCTTGCCCACGACCCCCGAACCCGCCATGACCGTGCTCACGAGCCCCGCACCCGCGAGGCTCGCGCCCACGATTCCACCCACCATGCCGACACCCATGTCGCACCCCCTCCTCAGTCCGGAGCCCGGCCCCGGATCCCGATCCTTCGGTCTCGCCGGTGGCCAAGTCTGCACGGCCGGGAAGGCCCGGCGCTCTAGGTCTGAACACCCAGTTCGGGGTGTATCTGGATACACCTGTGAGAGGCCGTCCAGACGGCTGTCGACGACCCGTCACGGATCCGTAGCGTCATGTTCCGTCAGCCGGACGGGACTTACCGGGCCGGTGTTCGGAACATGGAGGAGCCCGTGAACGCGCCGATCATCCGGATCCGCGGCGTCAGCAAGACGTACGACCGATCCGACGCCGCCCGCCCCGCGCTGGCGGGGCTGGACCTGGAGGTGCGGGCCGGCGAGGCGCTGGCCGTGCTCGGCCGTTCGGGCAGCGGGAAGTCGACCCTGCTCAACCTGATCGCGGGCCTCGACCGCCCGAGCGAGGGTGGGGTGGAGGTGGACGGCGTGGCCGTCCACGAGCTGGGCGAGGCCGCGCTCGCCGAGTACCGGCGCACCCGGATCGGCATGGTGTTCCAGTTCTTCAACCTGCTGGACGACCTGAACGCGCTGGACAACGTGCTGCTCCCGGCGCAGCTGGCGGGGATGCGCCGGGAGCAGGCCCGGGCCCGGGCCGAGGAACTGCTGGAGCGGCTGGGGGTGGCCCGGCACGCCAAGGCCTTCCCGGGGCGGCTCTCCGGCGGTGAGCGCCAACGCATCGCGGTGGCGCGGGCGTTGATGAACCGGCCGCCGCTGCTGCTGGCCGACGAGCCGACCGGGGCGCTGGACACCGCCTCCGCCGCGGACGTCCGCGACCTGCTGCGCGGGCTCAACGAGGAGGGCCAGACGATCCTCCTGGTCACCCACGACACGGCGCTCGCCGAGGCCTGCGCCCGCCGGACGATCGAGCTGCTCGACGGCCGGCTGGTGCGGGACACGGCGGCCGCGCCGAGCCCCGGGGCGGTCCGATGAGCGCGCTGAGCAAGGTGGTGCGGGCCGGCGTCGGCCGCAAGCGGGTGCAGACCCTGGTCATGGTGCTCACCACGATGATGTCCGTGACGGCGTGCATCCTCGCGACCGGGCTGCTGGTCTCCGCCCAGGGGCCGTACCAGCGCGCCTTCACCGCCCAGCACGGCGCCCACCTCAACGTGCTGTACGACCAGGGCAGGGTGAGCCCGGCCCAGCTCGCCGCGGCCGCCGGCGTGCCGGGCGTGACGGCCTCGTCCGGCCCCTACCCGGCGGTCGCCGTGCGGCCGCGCTCCGGCGCCGATTCGAAGATGCCGCCGCCGGGCAGCCCGCTCCCGCCGATGACCCTGGTCGGCCGGGCCCAGGACGGCCCGTTGGACAGCCTGCGGATCACCATGGGCCGGTGGGTCGCCGGCCCGGGCGAGGTGGTGTTCCTGGACGGGCACTCCCCGGTGGCGGTCGGCGACAGCGTGCAGTTCCCGGACCTGCCCGGGCAGCCCGTGCTCAAGGTGGTCGGCCTGGCCTCCTCCGTCTCCTGGAGCGCGGACGGCTGGATCGCCCCCGAGCAGGTCGCCGGGCTCACCGCGCCCGGGACGGCGCCCGCGGTCCAGTACCTGTACCGCTTCGCCCACGCCGGCAGCGACGCCGAGGTGACCGCCGACCACGCCGCGCTCGCCGCCGCGGTCCCGGGCGGTGCCCTCACCCGGGCCACCTCCTACCGCCCGGCCCAGGAGGAGGCCAACCGGACGGCCTCGACCTTCGTCCCGTTCGTCACGGCCTACGGGGTGCTCGGCCTGGCCATGTCGGTCCTGATCATCGGGGTGGTGGTCAGCGGCGCGGTCGGCGCCGCCACCCGGCGCATCGGCATCCTCAAGTCCCTGGGCTTCACCCCGGTCCAGGTGGCCCGCGCCTACGTGGGGCAGGCACTGATCCCCGCCGGGGTCGGCACGGCGCTCGGCGTGCTCGGCGGCAACCTGCTCTCGGTGCCCGTCCTCGGGCTGGCCCACAAGGCGCTGCACGGCGGCCTGCTCGGCATCCCGCTGTGGGTGGACGTGGTCGTGTCGGGCGTGGCCCTGGCGGCCGTGGCGGGCACCGCGTTGGTGCCCGCCCTGCGGGCCGGGCGGCTGCGCACGGTGGAGGCGCTCGCGGTCGGCCGGGCGGGGGTCGGCACCGGGGGCGCGGCCGGCCGGGGCCGGACGGGCCGGAGCGGGGGCGGCGGCCGGGCCGCCCGGGGCCGGGAGCTGATCGGCCGGCTTCCCGTGTCGCGCGCGTTCAGCCTCGGGCTGGCGACCCCGCTCAACCGGCCGGCCCGCTCGGTGACCACGGCCGTCGCGGTGGTCCTCGGCACGATCGGGGTGACGCTCTCGGTCGGCCTGGCCCTCTCGCTCGGCGTCTTCCAGGAAGGGCTGACCGCCGGCCGGTCCGACCAGGTCCTGGTCGAGGTCCCGGTCGACAGCTCCACACCGGTCGACCACGTGGACGAGGCGGCCGTGGCCAAGGCGATCGAGGCCCGCCCCGGGGTCCGTGCCTGGTACAGCAGCACGCCGAGCACGGTCGTGCCGGCCGGCAGCACCACCCGGTCCCATGTGATGGCGCTCTCCGGGGACACGTCACGCAGCGGCTACCAGGTGGTCTCCGGCCGCTGGTTCCGGGGCCCCGGCGAGATCGTGGTCGGCACCGACTACCTCCGCGCCAACCAGGCGAGGATCGGTGACACCGTCGCCCTCACCGACCACGGCCGAAGCGTCCCGGCGAAGATCACCGGCGAGATCCTCGCGACGGAGGACACGGTGTTCGTCGACCGGGCCACGCTGGCCCCGCTCGGCAACGCCGTCCAGACCGAGGCGACCTCCTTCCACATCGACCTGACCCCGGGCACCGATGTCCAGGCGTACGTGGACGCACTCGACGCCGCCGTCAGCCCGATGGGCCTCAGTGCCGAGCCCGGTGGCCAGCACATCAACCTCGTCATACTGGCGATGAACACCCTGGCCGGGACGCTCACCGTGCTGCTCTCCGTGGTCGCGGGGCTCGGGGTGCTCAACACGGTGCTGCTGGACACCCGGGAGCGGGTGCACGACCTCGGGGTGCTCAAGGCGCTCGGCATGTCGCCCCGGCAGACGATCGGCATGGTCCTCACCTCGGTCTGCGGCAGCGGGCTGGTGGCCGGGCTGATCGGGGTGCCGCTCGGGATCCTGGTGCATCACCAGGTCATGCCCGCGATGGCGCGCGCCGCCGGAGTCGGGGTGCCCGAGGCGGACCTCACGGTGTTCGACCTGTCGGTGGTGGGGCCGTTGATACTCGGCGGCCTGGTGCTGGCGCTGCTCGGCGCCGCCCTCCCCGCCACCTGGGCGGCCCGGACCAGGACGGTCACGGCGCTGCGGACGGAGTGACGGCAGGGTCCGCCCGATCCCCGGTCCCCCATCCCCGATCCCCGGTCCCCGGGCGGGGAGGGGGGTGCGGGCCGGTCAGCGCGAGCACCGGGCCGCCCCCGTCCAACAGCCGCCGCCCGTCCACCGCCCGCCCGTGCACCGCCCGCCCGGTCCCCGGGCCCCGGGCTCAGGCCGACAGCGCCGCCGCGTAGGCCTCCATGGCCGCCCGCTGGTACGCGGCCAGGCCGGGGGCGATCGCCTCGTAGGCGGCGCGCCACTGCTCGTTCTCCGTGCAGGAGCGGGCGATCGCGCGGTACTCGGCCGCCGGGACGGCCGCCGGGGCCGGGTCCGCCTCCGTCCCGGAGCCCGTGGCCGGGCCCGGTCCGGCGTCCGACCGGAGGGTGCCGAGCAGCCGGTACTCCTCTTCGATCATGTCCTGGACGGGCCCGGCGTCGGCGGGGTGGCCGGCGGCCATCAGCTCCGCCAGCCGGACCATCCGCGCGGTCCGCTCACGCTGGCCGGCCTCGATCTCGGCCGGGCTCATCGCGGCGGTCGCGCGCCGGGCCGCCTCGGCGTGCTCGGGGAAGTCGCGCAGGCTCTCCTCGACGTCGGCGGGCCGGATGCCCTCGAACAGGTTCTCCGGGCGGTTGATGGCGGTCATGGTGGCGTCGTCCTCTCGGGCGCGTTCCAGGTCGGCGATCGTGCGGGAGACGGTGGCGGCGAGGGCGTCCAGCCGGTCGCGCTCGGCGACCAGCCGCCGGTGGTGGCCGCGCAGGGCCGCCAGCTCGTCGACCTGTTCGCCGAGGATCCGGGCGATCTCGCCGAGCCCCACGCCCAGTGCCCGCAGCACGAGGATCTGCTGCAGCCGCAGCAACTGCCGCTCCCCGTAGTAGCGGTGGCCGTTGGAGCCGATTCCGGCCGGGGGCAGCAGCCCGATCTCGTCGTAGTGCCGCAGGGTCCGAGCGGTCACTCCGGACATCCGGGCGACCTCGGCGATCGGCCAGGCGGTCATGCCGTCTCCTCTCCCGTCCCACGTTCGCGTGGACCAGGGCCGGAGGCTCCGGCCCTGGTCACGACGGTAGAAGCTGCCGTTGCGGCAACTTCAAGCCCGCACGGCGAACCGCTTCGCGCCTGGGGCCCACGGCCCCGGCTTCCGGCTCACGCGCCGCCGAACCAGTCCAGCGACTGCCCGTGCGGACCGGTGAAGGCCACCGGCCGCTCGTCCAGGGCGAGGGCGAACAGCCCGGACCCCTCGGGAGCCGGGCGGGGCAGGCGGGCGGCGACGGTCGGCAGCACGGAGACCGCCTCGTTGGAGATCCAGTGCCCGGGCAGTTCGCGCATGGTCGCCGCGAATTCCTCCCGGGCCTCCGGCGGCAGGTACGCGAGCACCGCGCTGTGGAACACCACCGGCGTCGCCCCCGCCGGCACCCGCGCCACCAACTCCCGTACGGTCGCGTTGAGATCGCCGCGCACCAGCAGTGGCGGTTCGGCCCGGGCGACCCGGACGGCGCCGCGCAGCCGCTCCAGCCGGTGGGTCTGCTCCGGCCAGACCAGCGATTCCAGCCAGCGCATGTCCTCCTCGGCCCGGACGTCCAGCGGGTTGAGGTCGATCCCGGCCCGCCACGCCACCTCGGGCAGCCGCTCCCGCAACGACCCGTCGAGCGGCACCGGCCCGCTGACCGCGCAGTCCAGCGTCACCGGGCTGCCCTCGGCACCGAACTCGCCGAACTCGCCGAGCCCGCCGAGCCCGCCGAACTCGCCGAGCCCGCCCGCCGTCAGGTACCGGTACCGGTACCGGTCCGGGTACAGGCACAGACCCGCCGAGGCTCCCACCTCGATCAGCGCGAGCGGCTGCGGCAGCGTCGCCAGCAGCGGCAGCAGGGTGGCGCAGCGACCCGCCTCGTTGGTCTGGGTCCGGCGCTCCAGCATGGTCGCCGACACCTCGGCCCAGTGCGCCGCGGCCCAGTCACGGAAGGCGGGCCAGCCCTCCGTGACCGGCCCGCCCAGGTGGCGGACGGCGCCGAACAGCAGGTTCGGCTGCCGCTTGGCCTCCGGCAGGCGCTCCAACAGTCCGAGCAGCGGCCCGTCCTGCGCCACGCGTTCGGCCAACTCCTGGTAGACCGGCGAGTTTCCGCGTGCCTCCCGCTCGGCGAACCTCAGGTAGAGGCCTTTCGCATCACTGTCCACGTTCCGTATTCCCTTTCCCCCGAACGAATTTGGCGCAGCTTTGGCCGTGCCTTTGCCGTCCGCTGGACGGCCGCTAACCCGGCCCCCGCGAGAGTGGGTGCACCGGAGAACGGGCCCGCCCGGAACGGGGCGGGACCCGCCGGAACAGACCTTAACGATCATCGCGATCGCCGCAGCGACGGCGGTCACACCGGTCATGAGTTCGTCGGTGGCGAGCTCGCCGGTCGTGCAATCGCCGGTCGCACGGTGCCCGACCGCGACCCCCCCACCCCCAGGAGGCCCGATGAAGTCCAAGTTCCGTACCCGCGCCGTGCTCGGCACCGCCGCCGTGGTGGCCGCGGTCGGTACCTTCACCGCCGGGGTCGGGGCGGCCCAGGCGGGGGAGGAGCCGAACCGGCGCGGCAAGCCGTCCGAGCGTGAGATCTCCTCGCTCTTCGACCAGTGGAACGCCGCGCTGCGGACCGGCGACGCGGAGAAGGTCGCCGACCGCTACGCCCCGGACGCCGTCCTGCTGCCCACCGCCTCGCCGGTGATCCGCACCGACCGCGCCGGGATCGTCGACTACTTCGAGCACTTCCTGCAGAAGAAACCGCGCGGCGAGAAGGTCCGGTCGGTGATCAACGTCCTGGACGCCAACTCGGCCGTCGACGCGGGCCTCTACCGCTTCTACCTGACCGATCCGGCCACCGGCGCCACCAAGCAGGTCGAGGCCCGCTACAGCTACGAGTACGAGAAGCGCGGCGGCAAGTGGCTGATCATCAACCACCACTCCTCGGTGCTCCCCGCCGAGAGCTGACCGCCGCGCCCCGGGCTGCCGCGCCCCGAACCGCCGCGCCCCGAACCGCCGCGCCCCGGACCGCCGCGCCTCGGGCCGCGTTGCGCAGCGTGATCCGCACGCAGAGCCCGCCGCCGGGCGCGTCCGCGAGGACCACGGTGCCGCCGTCGTCGGTGACCAGCTGCTTGACGATGGCGAGCCCGAGGCCCGAGCCGGACCGCCCGGTGAGGCCCTGCCCACGCCAGAACCGGTCGAAGGCCCGGGACTTCTCGGCGTCGGACATCCCGGGCCCCTGGTCCAGCACCTCCAGCACCGTGGTTCCGTCGCCCGCGCCGCCGGGGCCCTCGTGGGAGTTCCCGGCGGCGCCGGCGGTGATCCGTACGGTGATGGTGCCGCTGTCCGGCGAGACCTCCAGGGCGTTGGAGAGCACGTTGTCCAGCACCTGTTCCAGCCCGCCCGGCCCGGCCAGCACCGCCGGTACGGCCAGCGCAGACGGCCGCTCGTCCGGCCCGGTCGTTCCGACCGTCCCGACCGTCCCGACCGTCCCGGTCGATCCGACCACCCCGGTCGCTCCGCCCGGAACGACCAGGGCCACGCAGACGCCGCGCTCCGCCGCCGCCGGCCGCCAGACGTCCAGCCGCTCCTCGACCAGGTCGCGCAGCGCCACGGGCTCCGGGGCGGACACCTTGGCCTCGGCCCGGGCCAGCACCAGCAGCCCGCTGACCAGCCGGCTCATCCGGACCACCTCGGCGGTGGCCTGTTCCACGTCCTCCCGGACGAGCTCGTCGTCCACGCCGTCCGCGATGTTGTCCAGGGACAGCCGCAGCGCGGTCAGCGGGGTGCGCAGCTGGTGCGAGGCGTCCGCGACGAAGATCCGCTGCGAGGCGACCAGGGTGTCGAGCCGTTCGGCGCCCTGGTTGAGGGTCCGGGCCAGGGTGCGGGTCTCCTGCGGGCCGGTGACGGGGGAGCGGGCGGTCAGGTCGCCGTCGCCGAACCGGCTGGCCATGTCGTTGAGCAGGCGCAGCGGCTTGGTCAGCAGCCGGGCGACGATGGCGCCCAGCCCGGCGGCGACCGCCAGCACTCCGACGGCGAGGACGGCCCGGAAGCCCCAGATCCGCCACAGCCGGTCGCTGAGGTCGGCGGTGGCGTAGCGGATCCGCACCGCGCCGACGATCCGCTGGTGGTCGCCCCGGGCGTACGCGGGCACGGTGACGACCAGCTGCGGCCCCCAGACGAACCGCGAACCCCAGTCGGCGGTGCTGCGCCCCTCCCGCAGTGCCCTGGTGATCGCCGTGTCCCCGGGAGGGGCGGGCGGCAGCGGTGGCACGGCGGTGCCGTCCGCCGCCACCGCCTCGACCGTCCCGGGCGTCTCGTCGGCGTACGCGCCGGCCACCCGGGCCAGCGCCTGCCGGGCGGGGGCGTCGCCGTCGCCGAGCAGCAGCGCCATGGCGGTCGCCTCGCGCCGCACCGACTCCTCGGTGTCCCCGCGCAGTTGGGCGGTCAGCGTGAACGCCACCGGCACGGTGAACGCGGCCAGCGCCACGCCGACCAGCAGCACGTAGCTGACGATCAGCCGCCGGATCAAGGGGAGTCGTCCGGGGCCGCGACGGGCGCCACCACGAGCCGGAACCCCACCCCGCGCACCGCCTCGATCGCCACCGCCCCCGCGAGCTTGCGCCGCAGCGCGGCCACGTGCACGTCCAGCGTCTTGGTGGGCCCGAACCAGTTGGCGTCCCAGACCGCCTCCATGATCTGCTCGCGCGACATCAGCGCGCCCGGCTCCTCGGTGAGGAAGGCCAGCAGGTCGTACTCCTTGGGCGTGAGCGGCAGCTCGGCGCCGTCCAGCCGGACCCGGGCGGCCCGGCGGTCCACGGTGAGCCGCGGTCCGTACCGGTCCGGGCCGGCGGCAGCCTGCTGCCCCGCAGGGCGCGCCCGCCGCAGCACGGCGCGGATCCGGGCGACGACCTCGCGCACGCCGAACGGCTTGGACACGTAGTCGTCGGCGCCGATCTCCAGCCCGACCACCCGGTCGGTCTCGTCGCTGCGCGCGCTGATCACGATGATCGGCACGTCGCCGCGCCGGCGCAGGGCCCGGCAGACGTCCAGCCCGTCGGTGTCGGGCAGTCCGAGGTCCAGCAGCACCAGGTCGTACGGGTCGGCCTCGGCGAGCGCTGCCGCACCGGTGGTCACCCAGGCGACCTCGAACCCGTACCGCACCAGCCCTCGCCGCAGCGACTCGGCGACCGGCTCATCGTCTTCCACCAGCAATACGCGCACGGGTGCACCCTATTGACCTGCACCGTCCGCTCGAACACCGGCAGCCCCGGCACGGCGGGGGCACCGGGCGGCGTCACCGGCGAGGCGTCACCAGCCCTGGCCGTGCCCCGGCTGCCACTCCAGGCCCGGGTACGGGCGGGGCCGCAGCACGCGCACCAGGGCCGTCCCCGACCAGACGACCACGGTCAGCAGCGCGTAGAACAGCAGCAGCGCCCAGAACGGCGTGGCGGACACGCTCTGCTCCTCGAAGCGGCACCACGCGTCCGGCGGCAGCCAGGACGCGCCCGTCTCCAGCAGCTGCCCGCCGCCCGTCACCAGGCCCCGCTCGCAGCGCTCGTCGAAGTCCGACGACCGTACGTACAGCAGGCCGTACACCGCGCCCGCCGACGCGAGGGAGAGCAGCGCGACGACGCCGAGCGCCATCGCCCGTCTTCGCCCGCCGCCCGCCGTACGGTTGTTCGTCACCGGGGCAGCGTACCGGCGGGACGGGCCCGGCGCGGCCAGGACGGCGGACGCCCGGCCCCGTGCCGTCCCCGCCCGCCCGCCCCGCGCCGCTGTTGCCCCGCCCGCCCCGTGCCCCCGCTGCCCCGCCCGCCCGCCGTCAGCCGAGCAGCCCGCCCAGGTGCCCGTCCTCGGCGAGCAGCCGCCAGGAGCAGCCGGGCGAGGCGAACGCCGCTGGGTCGACGGCCTCGACCAGCCGGTCCACCACCGTGCTCAGCAGCGACTGCGGGTCGAACACCGCCCAGGTGTCCCGGCCCCGGCCGCCCTCCCAGCGCTCCCACTCGGCACGCAGCCGCTCGTACGTCCACAGGGCGTAGAGCAGCGCGGTGAGGTCCTGGTTGAGGTACGCCTCCGGCTGGCCGTCGTCGTACCAGTCGGGCAGTTCCAGCCGGCCGGTCGCGCCGTCGAGGGCGATGGTGAGGTCGGTCGGCCAGTCGCCGAGGGCCAGGAAGTCCCGCTGGTACGGGCGCAGCTCCTCGCCGTCGAAGTACTCCGGGTACGCCTCGGCCATGGTGACCAGCGGCGCCGCGCACGCGCCGAACATCGCCCCGCCGGTCGGCAGGCCGATCTCGGTGAGCAGGTGCCGGGTGGGCCGGTGCACCAGGGCGGCGGGCAGGTCCTCGGGGCGGAAGCGGTGCACCTGGCCGGGGCCGTCGTCCTCGTCGGTGAGCGCCGCGAGCTCCGTCACCAGCTCGGAGCCGACCGTGTACGCCGGCCCGTCCGGGCCGCCCGGCAGCGCGCCCCAGCCCAGGGCCCGGACCAGCAGTGCGGTGCCCCAGTGCGCGGGGGGTGTCGGGGCGTGGTCGTACAGGTCCGGGTCGAGGGCGCGCATCCGCAGTTCCGCGCCGGCCATCACCTCGGCCACCACCGCCGGGCCGCGCCGCCCGTCCAGGGCGTCCGTCCGGCCGGCCGTCTCGGCGACCGCCTCGACCTCCCGCACCAGCCCGGCCAGCGCCGGCAGGCCGGAGGCCAGCAGGTCGCGCCGGGGCCCGCCGTCGCCGAGGAACACCTGGCCGGTGGTGCCGTCGAGCAGCACCAGGCTGCCGGCGGCGGCGTACGGCGCGCAGTACTCCGTCTCGCCGAGGACGAACAGCCGCTCGGCCCCGGCCGGGAACGGCCTCAGCGGGCCGGCGCCGAGCGCCCCGAAGTCCAGGAACGCCCCGCTCTGCGGCAGGCCCTCCCGCAGCAGGAACTCCCGGCTCGCCGCGTGCACCACCCCGCCCGGCAGCCCCGCCGCCCGCGCGCACCCCATGTGCCCACCTCTCGCCGTCCGTTCCCCTGACCACCAGACCCTAGCGGCCCGGCCCGACACCGCGACGGTCGGCGCCGACCTGCGGACTACGCCGTCGCCGGCACGTCGACGTTCCAGTGCGCGGGCAGGTCGGCGTCGCAGAACACGCACACGTGGTGCCCGTCGCGGACGATGCCGCACCGCGCGCACGCCGGGCAGCGGCGGAACACCAGTTCCTCCGTGAAGCCGCCGGGGTGCGGCAGCCCGATCCGGTCGAGGGCGGCGGCGACGGCGGGCCAGGAGGCGACGTCCGGGAAGTAGCCGGTGGACTGGTTGCTGACCGTCCGGACCTCCCAGCCGTCGGTCGACTTCCGGAACGCGATCTCCCCGGCGCTCAGCACCGACTCCCCGCCCGCGCACGCCACGTGCTCGCTGCGGCGCGGGGCGAGCCGCAGCGCGCCGGCCAGATCGACCACGAAGGTCGACGGCTCGGCGTGCTCCTCGGCCTGCGCCCAGGCGGCGAACTCGGCGGCGGTCCGCACCGGCCGGCCGCCGGGGGTGCCCGGGTCGACGGCGGCACGCAACTCCGGCGGGCCCACGTACCGGTACGCCCGGCCGAACCCGTTCGCGACCTCCGCCGCGATGCCCCGTTCGCCCAGCCGCACCCGCCACCAGGCCATCTCCACGGTCGTCCCGCTCAACCCGAAGTCCCGCAGCTCGTCGAGGAGTTCACCTGCGCGAGACAGTGACTCCCCGGCGCCCTCCCGGATCACCCGCAGCGCTCCCAGCCGGTCGGCGAGCGGCGCGGTGAGCCGCAGCCGAGCCGGGCCGTGCACGGCCAGCAGCGCCTCCCTGACGTCCTGCGGCGTCGGCTGCGACCCGGTGTACTCGCACAGGGTGGCGTCGCAGTCGGAGCAGGTCTGCTCGGAGTCCCACCACACCTCCCTTTCTTCGTAGAGGAATTGCCCGACGCTCCGCACGGAATCGCCCCCGCACGCGAAGCAGGCGACGGCCGTCCGCACGGCCTGCCCCACGACTGTCCTGTCCGACACTCCGGCCGCCCCTCAGCCTCGACGGGCGTCGGGGCAGTCCGACGCGACCCACCCGGCCGTGAGATCGGCACTGGTGACCGTCAACCTCCCCGGCCGGAACGCCAGTTCATGGGTGCAACCCTGGTCGTGCGGGAGGATCTCGTCCAGGATGACCGGCCCGAGGTCCTCCCAGGACGAGGGCTCCCCGAGGCCGTCGAACTCGATGCCGGTCACCGCCCGGTAGCGGATGACCAGGTCCTCCTCGTGCTTCCAGCAGTTGTGCCGGAACCGCAGTTCCAGGGTGCCGACGCCCGTGCCGGTAGCGGTGTCGGTGCCGTCGCGGCCGGGGTGGAACCCGCTGAGCGTGAGGTCCTTCACGCAGCGCTGCCCGGCGAAGTCGTAGTGCCCGGGGTCGGTGGCGAACGCGGCCGCGCCCGGCGGCAGGTCGGCGGCCAGCCGGGGCAGTTCCGCGAGGTAGCGGCGCGGGGAGATGACTCCGGTCGATTCGCCGATCCGGGCGTCCAGTTCGACGTACTTCACGCGCGCGGCCCTTCGGCGGTCGCGCCGGCCTCGCGGGCGGCCTGCTCGACGCGGGCGTGGTGGTCCTGCCACCAGGAGGCGTCGCCGGGCGCGGTGTTGAGGCCGTCCGGGCGCTGGCCGGTGGCGCCGTCGACGAGTTCGCGGACGAGGTCGGCGTGGCCCGCGTGGCGGTGGGTCTCGGCGATCAGGTGGACGAGCACCCGGTGCAGGGTCTGCCGGGGGCGGGTGCCGAACGGCAACTCGCCGACCGCGTCCAGCGGCAGGGCGTCGATGGTGGCGTCGGAGTGCGCCCAGACCCGCCGGTAGCGGCCGACGATCTCCTCGGTGCTCTCGTCGGCCCGCGCCCACAGGTCGGCGTTCGGCTCGGTCTCGCCGAGGTACCAGAGCGGCGTCGGCTCGGGGAAGGGACGGCCGAAGGTGTCGCCGAGGTAGAGCCGTTCGGCGCCGGTGACGTGCTTGACCAGCCCCAGCAGGTTGGTGCCGGTGGGGGTGAGCGGGCGCCGGAGGTCGTACTCGGAGAGCCCGTCGAGTTTCCACAGCAGGACGTCGCGGGCGTCCTGGAGGTAGATCCGGAGGTCGGTCTTGCCGTCCGTGATGGTCATGTATTCAGTCTGCTGATCACATGATCGGCGTCCACTGCATTTCGTTCCGTGGCTGCCGCGGTGGCGGCGTTCACGGTGACTCGGCCTGGTCGACGTGCGCCTCGTACAGCCGGTGGAGCAGCCGGTTGAGGTGCTCGCGGTCCGGGGCGTCCAGGGCGGACAGGAATCGGTCCTGTTCGGCACCGGCCGCGGCGGCGACGGCGGCGACCAGCGCACGCCCCTCCTCGGTGAGGGTGACGACCCGGCGGCGGCGGTCGGTGTCGTGCGGGCGGCGTTCGACGAGCTGCCGGGCCGCGAGCTGGTCGAGGACGGGGACCAGGTTGCGGGCGTCGACGGCGACGAGCTCCGCCAGTCGTCGCTGGCCCGCCGGCCCGTGCTGGTGGAGCGCGACCAGGGCGGCGTACTGGCTCTGGGTCAGCCGGTGCTCGCCGAGGAAGGCCGTCCAGGAGCGGGTGGTGAGCGAGCCGAGGCGGGCCAGCAGGAAGCCGGTGCCGCGCTCGAAGGCGGGCCGCTCGGGCCGGTCTCCGGGGATGTCGTCGCTCATGTGATCAGCCTACTCCAATAGACATGCCACATGTCGTTTGGTAGACATGATTCATGTCTATTGACCTTCGTCACTCGCACGTCCCGCTCGACGGCCGCACGCTCCACGTCGTGGAGTCCGGTGACCCCGAGGGCCGGCCGTACCTCCTCCTGCACGGCTGGCCGGAGTCCTGGCGGACCTGGCTGGGCGTGATGGCGGCCGCGCCGGACGACGCCCGGACGATCGCCGTCGACCTGCCCGGCATCGGCGGATCGGTCGGCGCGGTCGACGGCGGCTCGAAGCGCGGACTGGCGGCGGTGGTGCGCGCCCTGGTGCGCGAACTCGGCCTTGCCGACGCCACGTTGATCGGCCACGACGCCGGCGGGATGGCGGCCTACGCCTACCTCCGCCGCTACCGGGAGGCCGGGGACCGGGAGCGCGTCGGCCGGGTCGTCATCATGAACACCGTCATTCCCGGCGTCCCGCCGTGGGAGGACGTGCTGCGCAACCCGTACATCTGGCACTTCGGCCTGCACGCCGTCCCCGGCCTGCCGGAGACCCTGGTCCAGGGGCGCCAGGCCGCGTACTTCGACTACTTCTACGACGTGCTGTCCGCCGACCCCCGGCGGATCACCGCCGAATCGCGCGCCGCCCACGCCGCCGCCTACGGCGGCCCGGCGGCGCTCACCGCCGGGTTCGACCTCTACCGCGCCTTCGCGCAGGACGCCCGGGACAATGCCGCGTCCGCCGCGGCCGGGCCCGTCGACACCCCGCTGCTGTACCTGCGGGGCGACCGCGAGGGCGGCGACCTGCGGGCGTACGCGCGGGGCTTCCGCGAGGCGGGGGTGCGGCGGCTGACCACGGCGGTGGTGGCCGACGCCGGGCACTTCGCCCAGGAGGAGCAGCCTGCCGAAGTCTGGCGGCTGATCGGCGAGTTCGCCGACTGAGCCCCACCCGTCCGCCGCCCGCCGTCTACCCGCGCACCTCGTGCACCTCGTGCACCCCGTGCGGGCCGGCCGTACGGGGCACGCTCGGTGACGGCGATCGGGCCCCCGTGCCGAGCGCGCCGACATCGCCCCTGGTGGTGTCCATCGCGGCCGGGTGCACGGAGAGTGACGGAATGGGACGACGGCTCGGACTTGAATCTTTACGAACGGATGTTCGATCCTGGGGTTGTGTCCGCTTTCGAATCTATTTTCGAATCCACCGTCGAGCGCCCCCGGCTCCGACCGGTGGCGTCCCCGGCTGCCCCGCCGGGGGCCGGGGCGTCCGGCGCCGCGCCCGGCGGCCTGCTGCCGGTGGTGCCGGCGCTGCGCGGGGTGCTGCCGGACGGCGGGCTGCGGCGCGGGTCGGCGGTGTCGGTGGCGGGCGGGGACACCGGGCTGCTGCTGGCCCTGGCCGCCGGGGTCCGGGAGACCGAGGGCGGCTGGGCGGCGGCGGTCGGGCTGCCGGACCTCGGGCTGGCCGCCGCCGAGGGGTACGGGCTGGACCTGCGGCGCCTGCTGCTGGCGGACGACCCGGGCCCGCACTGGCCCGAGGTGGTGTCGGTGCTGGCCGGCGCGGTGGAGCTGGTCATGCTGCGCCCGGACGGGCCGGTGCCGCCGAAGCTGGCCGC
Organism: Kitasatospora sp. NPDC094028; assembly: GCF_049543595.1. Lineage (NCBI taxonomy): Bacteria > Bacillati > Actinomycetota > Actinomycetes > Kitasatosporales > Streptomycetaceae > Kitasatospora > Kitasatospora sp. NPDC094028. Next base: position 599,732 of record NZ_JBMVFA010000001.1, read on the forward strand.
CCGGCTGGCGGCGGTGCTGCGGCGCAACGGCTGCGTGCTGCTGGTGGCCGGGCCGTGGCCGGGGGCGGCGCTGCGGCTGGGAGTGCGGTCCGGGCGCTGGTTCGGGCTGGGGGACGGCCACGGGCAGCTCGCCGGGCGGCAGGTGGAGGTGGTGGCCGAGGGGCGCGGCTCGGCGGTGCGCGGCCGGACGGCCCGGCTCTGGCTGCCGGACGAGCACGGTGCGGTGCGGCCGGTGCGGGAGTCCGCGGGATCGCAGGAGTCCCCGTCGTCCCCGGAGCTCCCGCAGCCCGTCGCGGCGGTGGTGTGAGATGGCGGACGACCGTACTCCCCGGGTGCTGGCGGTCTGGTGCCCGGACTGGCCGGTGGTGGCCGTCGCCGGCGACGACCCCGACACCCCGGTGGCGGTGACCGAGGGCGGGCGGGTCCTGGCCTGTTCGGCGGCTGCCCGGGCGGCCGGGGTGCGGCAGGGGCAGCGGCTCAAACTGGCCCAGCGGCTCTGCCCGGCGCTGGAGCTGCGCGATCGCGATCCGGAGGCGGAGACCCGCCGCTTCGAGCCGGTGGTCGCGGCGGTGGAGGCGTTCACGCCCCGGGTGGAGGTGGTCCGTCCGGGCCTGTGCGCGATCCCGGTGAAGGGCCCGGGCCGCTACTTCGGCGGCGAGGAGCCGCTGGCGGCCCTGGTCGGCGCGGCGGTGGCGGACGCCCTCGGGCGGCCGCCCGTCCCGGACGCCGTTCCGGGCGCGCCGGCCGGATCCGAACCCGCGTCCGAACCCGCGCCCGAATCCGCTGCCGAACCCGCGTCCAGCCCCGGGCCGACCCCCGGGCCGACCCCCGCGCACGAAGCCCAAGCCCCGTGCGCCCGGATCGGCATCGCGGACGGCCTGTTCGCCGCCGTGCTCGCCGCCCGCGCCGGGGTGCTGGTGCCGCCCGGCCGGACGGCGGAGTTCCTGGCCCCGTACCCGGTGGCCGTGCTGGGCGACGAGGCGCCGGCCGAACTGCTCGGGCGGCTCGGCCTGCCCACCGTCGGATCCTTCGCGGCGCTGCCGCCCGAGGCGGTCGCCGACCGCTTCGGCCCGTCCGGGACTGCCGCGCACCGGCTGGCCCGGGGCCTGCAGCCGCGCCCGCTGGCGCCGCGCGACCAGGGGCCGGACCTCGCCGTCGAGCAGCACTTCGACCCGCCGGAGCCACTGGCCGAGCCGCTGGTGTTCGTCGCCCGCACGCTGGCCGAGCGGCTGCACCGGCAGCTGGCCGGGGCCGGGCTGGTCTGCCGCCGGGTGGCCGTCGAGGTGGCCTGCGCGGACGGGCGGACGGCCTCCCGGCTGTGGCGGCACGAGGGCCGGCTGTCGGCGACGGCGCTCGCCGAGCGGGTCCGCTGGCAGTTGCAGGCCTGGCAGGGCGCGGGCACCTTCGCCGATTCCGGGGAGGGCTTCACCCTGCTCCGGCTGGCCCCGGACGGCCTCTCCCCGGACGGCGGCCGCCAGCTCGCCCTGTGGGGCCAGGCCGTCGCGGACGACCGGGTGGAGCGCGCGGTGGCCCGGGTGCAGGCGGTGCTCGGGCACGCCGGGCTGCGCCGGATCGAGCCGGCCGGCGGCCGCGGCCCGGGCGAGCGGCAGGTCAGGGTGCCGTGGGGCGAGCCGTACGAGGCGGCGGCGTCGGTGGGCGCGCCCTGGCCGGGCCGGCTGCCGGACCCGTGGCCGACCATGGTGCTGCGCGAGCCCGCACCGGTGCGGGTGCTGGACGCGGCCGGCCGGCCGGTGACGGTGGACGGCCGGGCGGGGGTGTCGGCCCGGCCGGCCCTGGTCGTGGTCCGGGGCCGGGAGGAGCGGGTGGAGGGCTGGACGGGCCCCTGGCCGGCGGTCGAGTCCTGGTGGGACCAGTCGCTCGCCCGCCGCCGGGCGCGGTTCCAGGTGGTGGTGGGCGGCGGCCGGGCGCTACTGCTCACCGTGGAGGGGGGTGAGTGGCACCTGGAGGCCGGCTACGACTGACGGCCTTCCGCAGGACCAGGGGGGGAGCAGCACCGGCACGAGAACGACGAAGGCAACCCCCGATGGGCTTCACCAGCCACCCCACTCTCCCGTGGAGCGAACTGCACCGCCGGCTGACCGGCGCCGCGCCGGACCGCACGGTCGTTCCGGACCGCACGGTCGTCCCGCTGCGCCGCCCCGCCGGGGCGCCCCCCGCCGTCGCGCCCGAGGACGCCGACGGCGCCGAACCCTGGGCCGAACTGCACGTCCACTCCGCCTTCAGCTTCCTGGACGGCGCCAGCGACCCGGAGGACCTGGTCGCCGAGGCGGCCCGGCTGGGCGTGGAGGCCCTGGCGATCACCGACCACGACGGCCTGTACGGCGCCGTCCGGCTCGCCGAGGCGGCCCGGGGCACGGGCGTGGCCACCGCCTTCGGCGCCGAGCTGACGATCCGTCACGACGGCGGCGCCGAACACCTCTTGGTCCTCGCCCGCGACCCGGCCGGCTACCGCCGCCTCTCCGCCGCGATCGCCGCCGCCCAACTGGCCGGCGGTGCCAAGGGCCGCCCGGCGTACGACCTCGCCGCGCTGGCCGGGGCGCACGACGGCCACTGGGCGGTGCTCACCGGCTGCCGCCTCGGCCGGGTCCCCGCCGCGCTGCCCGACCGGGCCGAGGCGGAGCGCCGGCTCCACACCCTCACCGAGGCGTTCGGCCGCGAGAACGTCCACGTCGAGCTGATCGACCAGTGGCTGCCCGGTGACGACCGGCGCAACGACGCCCTCGCCGCGCTCGCCGGAGAGCTGCGGCTGCCCGTCGTCGCCTCCACCAACGCCCACCACGCCGGGCCCGCCCAGGGCCGCCTCGCGCAGAGCCTCGCCGCCCTGCACGAGCGCCGCACCCTGCAGGAGGCGGCCGGCTGGACCAGGGCGTCCGGCACCGCGCACCTGCGCTCCGGCCGCGAGATGGCCGCCCGGCTGGCCCGCTTCCCGGGCGTGCGGCAGGCCACCGCCGAACTCGGCCGGGCCTGCGCCTTCGACTTCGCCGGGCTGGACCCGGAGCTGCCCGGCTACCCCGTGCCCGAGGGCGAGACCGAGATCAGCCACCTGCGCGCCCTGGCCGCGGCCGGCGGCCCGGCCCGCTTCGGCCCCGGCAACGCCGCCGCCCGCCGTCAGCTCGCCAGGGAACTGGACGTCATCGAGGACCTCCGCCTGGCCGGCTACTTCCTGATCGTGCACGACATCGTGGACTTCTGCCGCCGCGAGGGCATCTGGTGCCAGGGCCGCGGCTCGGCCGCCAACTCGGCGCTCTGCTACGCCCTCGGGATCACCGCCGTCGACCCGGTCCACTACAAGCTGCTGTTCGAGCGCTTCCTCTCCACCGCCCGGGACGGGCCGCCGGACATCGACCTGGACATCGAGAACCGCCGCCGCGAGGAGGTCATCCAGTACGTCTACCGCCGCTACGGCCGGGCGCACGCCGCCCAGGTCGCCAACGTGATCACCTACCGGCCCCGGCTGGCGATCCGCGACGCCGCCCGGGTGCTCGGCTACCCGCAGGGGCAGGTCGACGCGTTCAGCCGGCAGACCGACTTCCGCTCCGCCCCCGGCGCGGACGCCGTCATCCCCGCCGACGTGCTCTCGCTCGCCACCCAACTCCACGGTCTGCCACGCCACTTGGGCATCCACTCGGGCGGCATGGTGCTCACCAGGGAGCCGATCGGCGAGATCTGCCCGACCGAGTGGGCCCGGATGCCCGGGCGCTCCGTCCTGCAGTGGGACAAGGAGTCCACCGCCGCCGCCGGGCTGGTGAAGATCGACCTGCTCGGCCTCGGCATGCTCGCCGCACTGCACGACGCCTGCGACCTGATCGCCGAACACCACGGACTGCGCTACGACCTGGCGACCATCCCGGACGACGACCCGGGCGTGTACGCGATGCTGCGCCGGGCCGACACCGTGGGCGTCTTCCAGGTCGAGTCCCGGGCACAGATGGCCACCCTGCCCCGGCTCAAGCCGGATCACTTCTACGACCTGGTGGTCGAGGTCGCGCTGATCCGCCCCGGCCCGATCCAGGGCGGATCCGTCCACCCGTACCTGCGCCGCCGTGCCGGGGTGGAGCCGCCCGGCTGCCCGCACCCGCTGATGGAGAACGCCCTCGGCAAGACCCTCGGGGTGCCGCTGTTCCAGGAGCAGATGATGCAACTCGCCATCGACTGCGCCGGGTTCACGCCCGCCGAGGCCGACCGGCTGCGCCAGGCGATGGGCGCCAAGCGTTCGCACGAGCGGGTCGCCCGCCTCCGCGAGCGGCTGCTCACCGGCATGGCCGAGCGCGGCATCCCGCCCGAGGTGGCCGAGGACGTCTACGGCAAGATCGAGGCCTTCTCCAACTACGGCTTCCCGGAGAGCCACGCGATCAGCTTCGCCTACCTGGTGTACGCCAGCGCCTGGCTCAAGCACCACTTCCCGGCGGCCTTCACCTGCGCCCTGCTGGCCAACCAGCCGATGGGCTTCTACTCGCCGCTCAGCCTGGTCGCGGACGTGCGGCGGCACGGCGTCCGGGTGCGCGGGGTGGACGTCAACGCCAGCCGTCCGCGCCCCACCCTGGAGCCGTACCGGGGGCCGACCCCGAAGCCGCCGCTGACCGCCGGCCGCCCGCAGCCCGCCATCCGGCTCGGCCTGGAGACGGTGCGCGGCATCGGCGGCCCGCAGGCCGAGGCGATCGCCGCCGGGCAGCCGTACGCCGACCTGGAGGACTTCGCCCGACGCACCGGCCTGCCCGCGCCCGCCCTGGAGGCACTGGCCGCGGCCGGCGCCTTCGACTGCTTCGGGCTGACGCGTCGTCAGGCGCTCTGGTCGGCAGGGGCGTTCGCCGGAGTCTCGGCGGAGCTCATCCCCGGCACCACCCCCGGCGTCGACGCCCCCGACCTGCCCGGCATGAGCCCGGTCGAGGAGACCATCGCCGACCTGTGGGCCACCGGCACCTCCGCGACCAGCCACCCGCTCCAGCACCTGCGCGCCCACCTGGAGCGCGGCGGCGCACTCCCCGCCGACCGGCTCCCGGACGTGCCGCCGGGGACGGCGGTGGTGGTCGGCGGCCTGGTCACCCACCGGCAGCGGCCGCCCACAGCCGGCGGGGTGCTCTTCCTCAGCCTGGAGGACGAGACCGGGCTGATCAACGTGATCTGCAACCGCCCGGTCTGGGAGTCGCAACGCCGCACCGCCCTCGACCGGGCCGGCCTGCTGGTGCACGGCCTGATCGAGCGCGACCGCGGCGCCACCAACCTGATCGCCACCCGGCTCACCCCGCTCCGGATCGGCCTCTGAACGCCCGCCGCCGAACGGGCGCCGGACGCTGAACGGCCGCCGACCGACGTCCGTCGACGGCCGTCCGTCGACGACCGCCGCCCGACGACGGCCGCCGCACGGGATGAACCCGCCGGGCGGATCACCCCAGCGGTTGCCGCCCCTTGCCCGGCCCCCCGGCGAAGGCCTGGGCGATCGGCAGCCAGGCGGTCGCGACCGGCCCGGTCGCGGTGAGGGCGAGGTCGTCCCGGTGCCGGCGCTGGGTCACCAGCAGGCAGAAGTCCAGCGCCGGGCCGGTCACCACGTCCGCCGCGTCCGCCGGTCCGATGCTCCACAACCCGCCGTCCGGGGCGGTCAGTTCGAGCCGGACGGGCTGCTCCGGCGCGGGCAGCCGGTGCAGCGCGAAGGCGAAGCCCAGGGTGCGCAGCCCCAGGTGGGCGATGTGCCGCAGCCGCTCGGTGGGCTCCACGGTGGCGCCGAGCGCGTCCGCGACGTCCTGCCCGTGCGCCCAGGTCTCCATCAGCCGCGCGGTCGCCATCGAGGCGGGCTTCATCGGCGGGCCGAACCACGGCAGTTTGGCGCCCGCCGGCGTCCGGGCCAGGGCCGCCCGCAGCTGTTCCCGCCCGGCCCGCCAGCGGGCCAGCAGGATCGCCGGCTCGGCGGCCGCGCCCTCCCGGGCGCCCGCCTCGACCGGGTCCCCGGCGGCCAGCAGTTCGCCGAACAGGTCGCCGAGCGCCGTCCCGAAGCCCTCCGGGTCGCGGGCCGCCAGCGTCGCGTAGTCGTCCGTCCAGGCGAGGTGGGCGATCTGGTGCGCGATCGTCCAGCCCTCGGCCGGCGTCGCCCGCCCCCAGTCCCCGGCCGGCAGTCCGGCGACCAGCTCGTCCAGCACCGCGCTCTCGGCCGCCAGGTCCGCCAGCAGTCCGGCCAACACGTCCACCGCGCTCCTCGGGTGTGCCATCGCCTCCCCTTCGTCTCAGCCGCCCCGGCTACCCGCAGGTAGCCCCGGCCGCACCCTACGCCCGTGCCGCACCCCGTTTCCGGCACTCCGCGAAACACCCACGTCAGGACTCTCGCCACGGCCCGCACCGCGTGGGACGATCGCGCGATGACGCGCGCGGACATCCTTCCCCAGCCTTCGGCCGGGGGGACCTCCACGGCCGTGCCGCCCGAGGCCCCCGGCGCGCCCCACCCGGACCCCGACCCCCACCCCGACCCCGGTCCCGCCCTCGCCGCCGCCCCCGCCGCCGACCTCGACGCGCGGGCCGCCGAGCTGGTGCGGGCCGCGGTGCTCGGCGACCTCGCTCGCCGGGTGGTGGCCGAGTGCGGGGCGGACGTCGGACTGGTCGGCGTGCCGGAGCCGCTGCCCGGCCGCGGCGGCCCGGGCAGCGGCCGGGACGGCCGGGGCATGGTGCTGCGCCACTGGGCGGGCACCCGGGCCGGCCTGCTGCACGACCTGGCCGTCCCGGCCGGCACCGGGCTCGGCGGCCGGGCGCTGGTCGAGCGGGTGCCCAGCTGGGTGCCCGACTACCGCGCGGCGACCACCATTTCGCACCACCACGACGCCGCCGTCAGCGCCGAGGACCTGTACGCGATGCTCTCCGTCCCGCTGGTGGATCCGGACGGCGGCGCGGTGCGCGGGGTGGTGTACGCCGCGCTGCGCGCGGTCGTCCCGCTCGGGGACGTCCGGATCTCCGCGGTCGGCACCCTGGCCGCGACCGCCGGCCGGGCGCTGGCCGGGGCCGCCGCCTGGTGCCGGGAGAAGCCCCGGGCGGCGGCCCCCGCACCGCCGTTGACCCCGCGCGAGCACGAGGTGCTGCGCTGGGCGGCGACCGGCCGGACCAACCCGGAGATCGCCGCCCGGCTGGGCCTGACCTGCAACACCGTGACCGGCTACCTCAAGTCCGCGATGCGCAAGCTGGGCGTCCGCAACCGCACCGAACTGGCCGTCGCCGCCCGGGATTCCGGCCTCCTGGGCTGAGCGGGCCCGGTCGATCCGCCGGCGGGCCCGGTCGATCCACCGGCCGGCCCGGTCGATTCGCGGGCCGATCCGGTCGATTCGCCGGCGGGCCCGCTCAGTTCACCTGCCGCTCCCGCCCGGTCCAGTACGGCTCGCGCAGCCGGAACTTCTGCAGCTTCCCGGTGGCGGTGCGCGGCAGGGCGTCCCGGATCTCCACCGAGGTCGGCGACTTGTAGCCGGCCAGCCGCTGCTTGCAGTGCGCGATCAACTCGGCCTCGGTGACGCCCTCCCGGCCCTCCCGGAGCACCACCAGCGCCTTGACCGTCTCGCCCCACTTCTCGTCCGGCACCCCGATCACCGCGGCCTCGGCCACCGCCGGGTGGGCGTACAGGCAGTCCTCCACCTCGATCGAGGAGACGTTCTCCCCGCCGCTGATGATGACGTCCTTCTTCCGGTCGGAGATGGACAGTTGGCCGTCCGTCAGGGTGCCGCCGTCGCCGGTGTGGAACCAGCCGTCGCGCAGCGCCTCGGCGGTCGCCTCCGGCTGCCGCCAGTAGCCGTCCAGCACGGTGTTGGAGCGCACCAGCACCTCGCCGGAGCCGTCCACCTTGAGCTGCGTGCCGAGTGCGGGCGCGCCGGCCTGCACCAGCTTCTCGGCCCGTTCGGCGGCCGGCAGCGTGTCCCACTCGGCGCGCGAGCGGTTGACGGTGACGGCGGGCGAGGTCTCGGTCAGCCCGTACAGCTGCATGAACTCCCAGCCGAGCACCTCCTCGACCTGCTGCACCACGGAGGTGGGCGGGGGAGCGCCGGCCACGATCATCCGCACCTTGTCCCGGCCGGGCACGGGGCCGTCCCAGTCGGCGGCCGCGTCCAGCACCATCTGCACCACGGCGGGCGCGCCGGACAGGAAGGTCACCCCGTGCCGCTCGATCCGGCGCAGGATCTCCGCGCCGTCCACCTTGCGCAGCACGATGTGCCGGGCGCCGAGCCCGGTGAGGGAGAACGGCAGGCCCCAGCCGTTGGCGTGGAACATCGGCAGGGTGTGCAGGTAGACGTCCCGGTCGTTGGCGCCGTAGTGCAGGCCCATCAGGGTGGCGTTCAGCCAGACGTTGCGGTGGGTGAGCTGAACGCCCTTGGGGCGGGCGGTGGTTCCGCTGGTGTAGTTGATGGTGGCGGTGTCGTTCTCGGAAATCCCGTACGGCTTGGGGGCGTTGTCGAAGTCGTAGAGCAGCGCGTCGCTGTCCGCGCCGAGGACGAACTTGTGCTTGGCCACCACCCCGCCCAGCGCGTCCGCGAGTTCGGGGTCGACCAGCAGCACGGAGGCGCCGCTCTGCTCGACGATGTACGACACCTCCTCGGCCCTGAGCCGGAAGTTCACCGGCACCAGCACCCGGCCGTACCCGCTCACCCCGAAGAAGGAGGTGAGCAGCCGGGCCGAGTTGTGCGACACGATCGCGACCCGCTCGCCAGGCCCGACGCCGAGCCGGTCCAGCCCGGCCGCCTGGGCCCGGGCCAGTTCGGCGATTCGCCGGTAGCTCAGCTCGCCCCAGGATTCGGCGGGTTGCTCGGGCTCGTCGACGATGCCGACCCGGTCGCCGTAGACCAGCTCGGCCCGGTCGAGGAAGTCCATCACGGAGAGTGGAATCTGCATGCGCCCACTGTCCTCTCCCGGCGGCTCCTTGCACACCCCCGATCGGGGGTGTCACCCGCCTGTCGAGACCGTTCCCGCCGCACCGCGGCCTCCCGTCACACCGGTCCCGCCCCGCCGCCGGCCGCCGCCAGTGCCGCGACCAGCCGGTCCCGGGCCTCCGTCTGGGCGGCGATCCGGCGTTCCAGCACGGCCAGCCGCTCCCGGACGATCCCCAGCACCCGCGCGGACGGCGGGCGGGACAGCACGTCCCCGTCCAGGCAGCTCAGCAGCGGCCGGACGTCCTCCAGGGTGAGCCCGGCCGCCAGCAGCGCCCGGATGTTGCGCACCCGCACGACGGCCGGATCCCCGTACTCCCGGTAGCCGTTGGGCGCGCGCTCGGAGTCGATCAGCCCGGCCTGCTCGTAGTGCCGCAGGGCCCGCGGCGTACTGCCGGTCCGCCGCGCCAGCTCACCGATCCGCACCCGTACGGCCCCCGTCCGTCTCTGTCAGCCCACCAGCGCGCCCCCGTCGACCGACAACACTACGCCGGTGACGAACGAGGCCTGCGGGGAAGCGAGTCGGGTGATCGCCCAGGCGACCTCCTCGGGCCGACCGATCCGGCCCAGCGGGGTGTGCCCGATCTGCCAGGCCCGCACGGCCGCCAACTCCTCGGGGCTGCGGCCCGCGTGCTCGCCGATCGGCGTCTCGACCGCCCCCGGCGCCACCGCCACCACCCGGACGCCGCGCGGTGCCAGCTCGACCGCCCAGCCGCGGGTCACCGTCTCCAGGGCGGCCTTGCTCGCCGGGTACACCGCGTTGGACGGCCAACCGCGTTGGCCGATCGCGGTGCTGACGTTGACGATCACGCCCCGGCTCTGCGTCAGCGCGGGGAGCGCGGCCTGGCCCAGCAGCACCGGGGCGACGAGATTGGTGCCCAGCAGCGCCTCGACGCCCGCCCGGGTGTACCCGCCGATCGCCCCGCCGCCGCTGGTGACGCCCGCGTTGTTGACCAGCACGTCCAGCCGCCCGTACCGCGCCAGCGCCGCCCCGACGATCGCCTCCGGCGCGTCCGGCCCGGTGACGTCCGCGACCAGCGGCTCGATCGCCCCCGGGTGCCCGGCGGCCGTCTCCGCCAGCGGCCCCGGCCGCCGCCCCACCGCCAACACCCGTGCCCCCTCGGCCGCGAAGGCCCGCGCGGTGGCCCGCCCGATCCCCGTCCCGGCCCCGGTGACCACCACCACCCGCCGCTCCGCCGCCGTCCCGTCGCCCCCGCTGATCCCGTCCTGCTCGCTGTGCTCGTTGTGCTCGTCGCTCATGTGAGAACCCTCCGACCCTGCCGCCAGCGTCAGGGTCAAGCCGGGACGGCCGGAGCCCTCCGCGCGGCCCGGGCCCGGCAATGATCGGCACGACCTGCCGGGGCCTGCTAGGAAGGTCCCCGACACACGGTCACGCACCCACGGGGAGACCACTCATGAGCGACCAACGGCCCGCCACCCTCTTCGAGGCGGTCGGCGGCACCGAGGCCCTGCGCCGCCTCAGCGACAGCTTCTACCGGGGCGTCCTCGCCGACCCCCTGCTCGCGCCCGTCTTCGCCGACTTCACCGCCACCCACATCGAGCACGTCGCCGTCTGGCTGGCCGAGGTGTTCGGCGGCCCCACCGTCTTCACCGACGAGCTGGGCGGCCACCAGGCCCTGCTCCGCGCCCACGTGGGCCTGGCCATCAACGAGGAGCAGCGGCTGCGCTGGATGGAGCTGATGACCGAGGCGGTCGGCCGGGAGCTGCCGGACGACGCCGAGCTGCGGCGCCGGGTGCTGGACTACTTCGACTGGGGCACCAGGATCGCCGAGGACGTCTCGGCCTCCCCGGCCGGCACCGACCTCGGCGAGCCCGGCCCGATCCCGCACTGGGGCTGGGAGGGCCTGGAGAAGTGACCGACCGAGCTCCGATAGCGGACGGCCTGCTGCTGCGGCCGTTCGAGGACGCCGACGCACCGGCGCTGATCGAGGCCTACCGGGACGCGACGCTGCGCCGGTTCACCCGGATCCCGCTGGACGGCCCCGAGCAGGCCGCGCGCTGGCTCGCCCTGCAGTACGACGGCTGGGCGGCCGGCACCCGGTACAGCTTCGCCGTCCTCGACGCGGGCGAACTGGTCGGCAACGTCGCGCTCAAGCGCGGCACTTCGGGCGGCGAGGCGGCCGAGGTCGGCTACTGGACGGCGGCCCCGGCCCGCGGCCGGGGGGTGGCGCCGCGCGCGGTCGAGGCGGTGACGGCCTGGGCGTTCGAGGCCTTCGCCCCGGGCGGCCTGCGCCGGATCGACCTGCTGCACCAGGTGGACAACCCCGCCTCCTGCCGGGTGGCGGAGAAGAGCGGCTACGCGTTCCGGGAGGCGCTGTCGGCGCTGCCCCCGGAGTTCCCGCTGGACGGCCACCGGCACGCCCGGAATTGGCTGGACGCCCCGGAAGCGGGCAGGTGAGAGTAGGCGCATGGCTTCTCTGGTACGACACGTGACGATCGATTGCGCCGACCCGTTCGCCCTGGCGGGCTTCTGGGCGGAGGTCCTGGACGGCACCTTGGCCGAGGACGACAACCCGGGCGACCCGGAGGCGGTGGTGGAGTCGGCGGGCGCCTCGCTGCTGTTCATCCGGGTGCCGGACGCCAAGTCGGTGAAGAACCGGGTGCACCTCGACCTCCAGCCGCAGGGCCACGGCCGCGAGGAGGAGGTAGAGCGCCTGCTCGCCCTGGGCGCCGCCTTGGTGGCGGACCACCGCACGCCGGACGGCAAGGGCTGGGTCGTCATGTCGGACCCCGAGGGCAACGAATTCTGCGTGGAGCGCAGCCGGGCGGAGCGGATCGCCACCGGCGACGCGTAGCCCGCTGCCGGGAGGGGCGGGCCGTCACACGGGAGGGCGAACGCCCGGGCCGTCGCGGAGAAGTCCGTCCGATAATCGACCCTGTCCGGGGCCTTCCCGAGGCCTTCCGCATCCGCGAACACCCTCCGCGCGCACCCCAGGCAGGTACCCCATGGTCGCAATCGCCGTGATCGGCGCCAACGGCACCATCGGCACCGCCGTCGTCGCGGAGGCGGCGGCGCGGGGGCACGAGGTGGCGGCGGTGGTCCGCGACCCGGACCGCTACCGGGGCGGCGCCGGGGCGGTCCGCGTCGAGCGCGGGGACGTGCTGGACCCGGCCGACGTGGCCCGGGTCGCGGCCGGCCGGGACGTGCTGGTGAGCGCGGTCGGCGGCGGCGACGGCCCGGGCCACCTGGCGCTGATCGAGCCCGCCGCCCGGTCGCTGGTCGCGGGCCTGCGGATGCTCGGCGACGGGGCGCCCCGGCTGCTCGCGGTGGGCGGGGCGGGCAGCCTGGAGACGGCGCCGGGCGTGCGGGTCTGGGACACCCCGGGCCTGCCGGAGTCGATCCTGCAGATCATGCACGCCCACGGCGCCGCCCTGGACTACTACCGGACGGTTTCCGACCTGCGCTGGACGGTGCTCAGCCCGTCCGCCGAGATCGGCCCGGGGGAGCGGACCGGCCACTACCGTACGGGCCTGGAGCAGCTGCTCACCGATGCCGGGGGCCGCAGCCGGATCTCGGTGCCGGACTTCGCGGTCGCCCTGGTGGACGAGATCGAGCAGCCCGAGCACATCGGCGAGCGCTTCACCTGCTGCGCGCTCTGAGCCCCACCGGACTCAGCCCAGCTGGATCGAGCGCTTGGCCAGCCCCATCCAGAACCCGTCGATGACGCTGCGCTGGCTGCCGAGGTCGGCCTCGCCGGCGCCCAGGGTGACGAACAGCGGCGCGAAGTGCTCGGTGCGCGGGTGGGCGAGCCGCCCGGCCGGGGCCTTGTGCTCGAAGTCGAGCAGCGCGTCGAGGTCGTGGGCGGCGAGGGCGCGCTTGCCCCAGTCGTCGAACTCGGCCATCACCGAGCTGACCCGGCCGTCGCTGCTGAGCGCCCGCAGGTTGTGGGTGAAGAAGCCGCTGCCGACGATCAGCACGCCCTCGTCGCGCAGCGGGGCGAGCTTGCGGCCGATCTCCAGCAGGCGCTGCGGGTCGAGGGTGGGCAGTGAGACCTGGAGCACCGGGACGTCGGCGTCCGGGTACATCTCGACCAGCGGGACGTACGCGCCGTGGTCGAGCCCGCGGTCGGGGATGTCCTGGACGGGCGTGCCGGGGGCGCGCAGCAGCTTGCGCACGCGGTCGGCCAGCTCGGGCGCGCCGGGGGCGGCGTACCGGACCTGGTAGTAGTGCTCGGGGAAGCCCCAGAAGTCGTAGACCAGCGGCACGGTGGTGACGGCGCCGAGGGCGAGCGGCGCCTCCTCCCAGTGGGCGGAGACCATCAGGACGGCCTTGGGCCGGGGCAGGTCCGCGGACCAGGCGGCGAGTTCGCCGGGCCAGGTCGGGTCGTCGGCGAGCGGCGGCGCACCGTGCGACAGGTACAGGGCGGGCATGCGCGCGGGGGCCGCGGTGCTCAGGGCGTCCTCCTCGGACTCCTCGGGGCGGCTTTTCGATGCCTTCCCGAAGCCAGGTAGTTCAAATTTGAACCTCTACTGCTTCGACGGTACACCCGGGTTCGAATTTGAACAACAGGAGTAGGCTTCGTGCCATGCCCTCACTGAACGAACCTCGCTGGCTCGACCAGGACGAGATGGCCGCCTGGCGGGGCTTCGTCACCGCGAGCAACCTGCTCAACCGCAGGCTGGAGCGCCAGCTCAAGGAGGACTCCGGCCTCTCCCACCAGCAGTACGAGATCCTGGTGCACCTGTCCGCCGCCCCGGGCGACTCGCTGCGGATGACCGAACTCGCCGACAAGCTGGTCACCTCCAAGAGCGGCCTCACCTACCAGGTCACCCAGCTGGAGAAGGCGGGCCTGGTCGCCCGCCGCTCCTGCCCCAGCGACGTGCGCGGCGTCATCGCCGAACTCACCGACCAGGGACGGGAGATGCTGCGGATGGCCGCGCCCGGCCACGTCGCCCTGGTCCGCGAGCTGCTGATCGACGTGCTCACCCGCGAACAGCTGGCCGTGCTCGCCGAGGGCCTCGGCGCGGTCGGCGCCCGGCTGCGCCGCGACGAGGCCTACTGACGGCGACCCGAGGAGACCCGAGGGCGACCCGAGGGTGACCTGAGGCCGGCCGGGCCTACCGGAGCCCCGCCGCCCGCTCGCGCAGCAGCTCCCGCTCCCGCGCGTTGCGGGTGAGCTCCGCCGCCCGCTCGAACTCCGCCCTGGCCTCCGCCGTCCGCCCCAGCCGGGCCAGCAGGTCGCCCCGCACGCTCGGCAGCAGGTGGTACGCGCGCATCGCGGGCTCCGCCGCGAGCGCGTCCACCAACTCCAGCGCGGCGGCCGGTCCCCGGGCCATCGACACGGCCACCGCCCGGTTCAGCGCCACCACCGGCGAGGGCGTCAGCACGAGCAGCCGCCCGTACAGCTCGGCGATCATCGCCCAGTCGGTGTCCTCGTACCGCCGCGCCTTGGCGTGACAGGCGGCGATCGCGGCCTGCACCGCGTACGCCCCGGTGCCGGCCCGCTGGAGCGCGTCGAAGCCGCGCCGGATCAGCAGCCCGTCCCAGCGGGCCCGGTTCTGCTCGGCCAGCAGCACCGGCCGCCCGTCCGGCCCGGTGCGGGTGCGGGTGCGCGAGGCCTGGAACTCCAACAGCGCGGCCAGCCCGTGCACTTCGGGCTCGCCCGGCATCAGCGCGGCCAGCTGCCGGGCCAGCCGCAGCGCGTCCTCGCACAGCTGCGGGCGCAGCAGGTCGTCCCCGGCGGTGGCCGAGTAGCCCTCGTTGAAGACCAGGTAGACGACCTCCAGGACTGAGGACAGCCGCCGCGCCCGGTCCTCCCCGTACGGCACCTCGAACGGCACGCCGGCCTTGGCCAGCGTGCGCTTCGCCCGGACGATCCGCTGCGCCACCGTAGCCTCGGGCACCAGGAAGGCGCGGGCGATCTCGGGGGTGGTGAGCCCGCCGAGCAGCCGCAGGGTGAGCGCGATCCGGGCGGGGGCGGACAGCACCGGGTGGCAGGCGGTGAAGATCAGCCGCAGCAGGTCGTCGTCGATGTCCTCCGGCCCGGCCGGCTCCTCCGGGGGCGCGACGTCCGCCAACGACCGCCCCACCTCAGCGAGTTTGCGGGCGTAGACCTCCCGGCGGCGGACCAGGTCGATCGCCCGGTGCTTGGCGGCGGCCGTCAGCCAGGCGCCCGGGTTGTCGGGCACTCCGGCTGACGGCCACTGCTCCAGGGCGGCGACCAGCGCGTCCTGGGCCAGTTCCTCGGCGATGCCGACGTCCCGGACGATCCGGGCGGCCGCGGCGATGATCCGTGCCGACTCGATCCGGAACACGGCCTCGACGGCCGCCGTGGTATCCCTGTGCGTCACGGCCACCCATCAGAGCAGCCGGGGCGGCGGGCGGCAAACGCCGACACGGCCGCCGCTACTTCGGCGGCTCGGGCGCCTCGTCGATCTGCCGGACCTCCGCCTCCACCTGCCAGTTCGCCGGGTGGGTCCGCAGGAAGCGGCGGGTCCACTCCAGCGCCTCGGCGGTGTCCTTGCACTGCATGATGGCGTAGCCGCCGATGACCTCCTTGGTCTCGGTGAACGGCCCGTCGGTGTACTCGATCTTCCCGTCGGCCCAGCTCAGCCGGGTGCCCTGGGCGGTCGGGGTGAGCCCGGCGGTCTCCAGCATCACGCCGGCCCGGGTGATCTCCTCGAACAGTGCGCCCATCCGCTGCTCGAAGCCCGGGTCCGGCTCCCATCCGTCGCGGGCCTGCTCGTCGATGCGGATCAGCGTCAGGTAGCGTGGCATGGTGACTCCTCGGTCGGACGGGCGGGGGCTCTCCCCGCCTCTCACCCCTGCGTCGAACGGGCCGGCGCCGGATCGACACCCGGCGCGGAGAATTCTCCGGCGAATTCTCCGCCGGATCCTCTGCGGCCTCCCGGACGCGGGCCCGGGGCGAGGGGGCCGTCCGTGGTCCGATGGTTCCGGGGCCGGGCCGGGCGGGAAGGCCGCTCGCCCGGCCCCGCTTTCCGTGCCAACATGCCCTGTATGGGGACGATTCTGCACGGCACCCTCGTCACGCTCCGCCCGGCCACCGCCGAGGACGTTCCGGCCCTGGCGGCCATCCGCAGCACGCCCGAGGTGTTCGCCCGCTGGCGCGGCGGCGACGACCTGGCCGACGAGATCGCCACCGAGCTGGAGTCCCTGGAGATCGAGACCTTCGCCATCGAGGTGGGCGGCAAGGTGGTCGGCGCCGTCCAGTGGTACGCCAACAACGACGACGAGTACCGGCACGCCGGCATGGACCTCTACCTGGACCCGTCGGTGCACGGCGTGGGCCTGGGCACCGACGCCGTGCGCACGATGGCCCGGCACCTGGTGCACGAGCACCACTACCACCGGCTGATCATCGACCCGGCCGCCGACAACGTCGCCGCGATCCGCTGCTACACCAAGGTGGGCTTCCGCCCGGTCGGCACGATGCGCCAGTACGAGCGCGGCCCGGACGGCACCTGGCACGACAACCTGCTGATGGATCTGCTCGCGGACGAACTGGTCGACGGCTGACGGCCCCTCGCGCGGCCCTCGGCGTCGGGCCGCGCCCGGTGCAAGGGTGTACAGACATCTTGTCAGTCACCCGACCTGAGCTGTACAGACACCTCACCGCCACAGGAGCGATCGGAACTGATCGCCTGGCGTTCTTCCCGACGTACCGCGCAGTAGCTAGCGTTCCCCCGCCGATCCCCGGCGACCGGTCACCCCGGGCGCCGGGCCCCACCGGATCGACGGATCCTTCCCCAGGAGAACGCCCATGCTCTCGCGCCGCACGGCCACCGCCCTCACCACGGCGGCCGCCGCCGCACTGCTGCTCGGCGGCACCGCCCCGACCGCCTCCGCCGACACCACCCCGGCGGGCCCCGCCACGCTGTCCGTCTTCGCCTTCAACGTCGACCTCGGCACCGCCATCGTCGACAGCACCCAGAACGAGCAGGCCGCCCGCCGCACCCCGATCGTCGAGCAGATCGTCCGTCAGCACAACGCCGACGTGGTGATCCTGGACGAGCAGTTCAACAACAGCTCGACCGCCGACATCAACAGCAAGCTCGCCGACCTCTACCCGTACCGCACCCCGGTGGTCGGCGGCGTCTGCTCCGGCGGCGGCTGGACGGGCGTCAGCGGCAACTGCTCCAACTCGTGGTTCGTCATCAACGGCGGCACGATGATCCTCTCCAAGTACCCGATCGCCGCCCAGTACGCCCACGTGTTCAGCAACTCCACCTACGGCACCTGGGACTACCACGCCAACAAGGGCGCGGCGCTGGTGAAGGTGAACAAGAACGGCAGCACCGCCTGGGTGGTCGGCACCCACCTGCAGGCCGACGAGGCCGACACCTCCACCGACACCACCCAGTCCACCCGGCTCGGCCAGCTCGCCGAGATCCGCGCCTGGGTGGACGGCATCGTCGGCAGCACCGCGCCGGTGCTGATCGGCGGCGACCTCAACGTCGAGTACTTCCACGGCCAGAGCCGCGGCGACTACACCAACGCCCAGAACGCGGTGAACGGCGTGCTCGGCACCCCGGCCACCGACCCGAGCCAGACCCTGGACACCATGGACTGCCCGGTCTCCTCCTGGTGCCAGTACATGGCGGGCGTCGAGACCTTCCCCAAGGACTACCGGGACGACCTCGACTACATCGGCTACCTGAACGCCCCCGGCCGCCCGGTGCCGACCTCGATGTCGAACGTGAAGGTCGACTTCGACCCGCAGGCCGGCTGGACGCCCGGCCAGGTGGACACCAACGCGCCCAGCGACCACTACCCGGTCGAGGCCACCTTCCAGCTCAACTGACGCGGGCCCGAGGCGTCGTGACGTCAGCCCGCGGGTGCCGCGGGGCCCGGGCAGCCGCACGAGCGCCGCAGCACCACCCGGGCCGGGAAGGTCCGGGTGCCGCCCGCGCGCCGCTCGGCCCCGCCGAGCACCAGGTCCAGCGCGGCCCGGGCCATCTCGTCCTGCGCGGTGGTGACGGTGGTCAGCGCGGGCCCGGCGATCACCGCCTCGGCGATGTCGTCGAAGCCCGCCACGGCCAGCTCCTCCGGCACCCGGATGCCCAGGTCGTCGGCGGCCCGCAGCAGCCCGATCGCCTGGTCGTCCGTCGTGCAGAACACGGCGGACGGCCGGTCGGGCCGGGCCAGCAGGGCGAGCGCCTCGGCGTGCGCCCGGACGCGGTCGAACGGTGCCGGGACGAGCCGGCCCTCGGTCGGCAGCCCGGCCTCGGCCAGCGCGGCGGCCCAGCCGGCCGTCCGGCAGGTGACCGGGTCGTGCGGGCTGAGCGCGAAGGTGCCGCCGAAGCAGTGCACCCCGGTGTGCCCGTGCCCGAGCAGGTGGCGCACCACGTCGCGGGCGCCGCCCTCGTCGTCGGCGACCACGGAGACGCCGCCGGGGCTCTCCGCCCGGTGGTGCAGCAGTACGACCGGGGTGCCGTCGACGGCGTCGAAGCCGCTCAGGCCGGGGGTGGCCGGGTCCTGGGTGACCAGGATCAGGCCGTCCACCTGCATGCCGAGGAAGGCCCGGATGTAGTGCGCCTCACGCTCGTCCGCGTAGTCGGAATTGCCGATCAGCAGCAGCCGGCCGTGCTCGGTGGCGGCCTGTTCGACGGCGTGGGCGAGGCCGGCGAAGAACGGCTGGCGGGCGTCCGGCACGACCATGCCGAGCAGGTTGGTGCGCCGCCGCGCCATCGCCTGGGCGACCCGGTTGGGCCGGTAGCCGAGCTCCGCCACGGCCGCGAGCACCCGCTCGCGGGTCGCGGCCGCCACCGGTCGCGGCCCGTCGTTGATCACATAACTCACGACCGCCGTGGACGTCCCCGCCAGCCGCGCCACATCGTCCCGTGTCACCCTCGCCATGACGGCGAGCCTACACAGCGCCTCCGACCAGCGCGTTTTCCGCGTCCGGGGGAGGCCCCGATCGGCCCGCCGCGGTTGCGGTCCGGCGCCGGCCGCCCGCAGGGTGGCTGGACAGGACGCCGTCACCGCCGACCCCGGGAGCAGGCCGATGAGCGCGCCGCCGCACCGCCGGGCCGCCCGCCCCGGTCCGCCGGTCCGCCCGGCGCGTCCGGCGGCCCGGCCGAAGGTCCGGATCCACGGCCGGGCGCGCGCCGCGGCCGCCCCGCCGCCGCACCCGAAGGTCAGGCCCTGGCGGGCCTACGCGGTGGTGGCGACGATCGTGCTGCTGGTCGCCGCCGGACTGCTGCTCTACCTCAACGAGCGCTCCAGCCGCACCCACCAGCAGGTGGCGGGCACCCCCGTCACAAGCCCGGACTTCCTGCAGGTGAACGTGACGCTCCAGCGGGTGGACGCGGCCGCGCAGACGCTCACCTCGAAGGTCCTCGTGGTGCCGTACGGCGCCCTGGAGGCGCCGGACAACCTCCTGGTGCCCGCCCAGGACGTGGTGCTGGAGACCACCTCGCTGGAGCAGACCGTGCTCAAGTACCCGGCCGGGCAGCAGATCCCCTCCAGCGCGGTGGCGTTCAACCTGTACGGCGGGCGGATCACCGACTACCCCTTCGACAGCTACCACACGGAGATCGGCTTCCGGGCCACCGTGGGCGGGCGGTCCGTCCCGGTGGTGATCGGGCTGGAGGAGGCCGATCCGTTCTTCGCCTTCAACCGGGACGCCGAGAGCCGCGAGGGCGACGCGGTGTCGGTCGGCCAGCGGATCAGCCGCTCCCGCAGCACCTTCATCCTGGCCTGGTTCATGATCGGCGCGATGTGGGCGCTGGCGTTCTCCGTGATGATCGCCGCCTGGCTGATCGTCCGGCAGCGGCGCGGCCTGCTCTGGCCCGCGCTGAGCTGGATGGCGGCCACGCTGTTCGCGCTGGTCGGCATGCGCAACGCCGCGCCGGGCAACCCGCCGATCGGCTCGCTGCTGGATTACGCCGCCTTCTTCTGGGCGGAGTTGCTGGTCGCGGTCGGCCTGGCCATGGTGGTGGTGCGCGGCGCCCGGGTGGAGGGCGGCCACCGGGACCCGCCCGAACGCGACCGGCCCTGGTACGGCTGGCCGTAGGGGCGCCCGCGGCATCGGCCGCACCGGGCGCCGCACGATCGATGCCATCCCCGCCGGGCGTCGGCGGGTCGTCGGAGGGGGGAACGTCGTCATGTCGGAAGTCGGCTCGGCGGTGCCGGTGGCCGTGCTCGCGGCGGCCGTGCTGCACGCGGTCTGGAACGGTCTGGCGCACCGGATTCCGGACAAACTGGTCGGCTTCACGCTGATCAACCTGACCTACACCGCCTGCGCCCTGGTCCTGGTGGCGGTCAACCCGCTGCCGGCCGCCGAGGCCTGGTCGTACCTGCTGGCCTCGACGGCCGTCCAGACGGTCTCGACGGTGCTGCTGCTGCGCGCCTACCAGCTGGGCGACTTCGGGCAGATGTACCCGATCGCGCGCGGCTCGGCGCCGCTGCTGGTGGCCCTGCTGTCGGTCACCGTGCTCGGCCGGCCGCTGGGCGGCGGCGAACTGCTCGGCGTGCTGGTGATCTGCTGCGGGCTGATCGGGCTGGCCCTCGCCAAGGGCGTGCCCGGGCGGGCCCAGCTGCCCGCGCTCGGCGCCGCCGCCGGGACGGGCGTGATGATCGCGGTGTACACGGTGCTGGACGGCAGCGGCGTCCGGCACGCCGGGACGGTCGGCGGCTACGTGGCCTGGCTGTTCCTGCTCCAGGGGCCGGTGCTCGTGCTGGTCGTCGGGCTCCGGCGCGGCCCCGGGCTGCTGACCGGCGTCCGCCCGGTGCTGCCGGTGGGCGTCGCCGGCGGGGTGCTGTCGCTGACGGCGTACGGCCTGGTGGTGTGGGCGCAGTCCCGGGGCAGCCTGGCCTCGATCGCGGCGCTGCGCGAGACCAGCATCGTGATCGCCGCGCTGATCGCCACCGTGGTGTTCCGCGAACGGCTGGGGCGGCTGCGGATGACCGCAGCCGCCACCGTGCTGGCCGGGATCGTGGTGCTGGAGCTGGCCCGGCCCTGAGGCCGGCCCTGGAGCCGCCGCAGAACTCACCCCAGAACTTCACCGCAGAACTTGCCCAGGGGGAGCGGGAGTTCAGTCCGGGACGATCACCGTCAGCGAGGTCTCCACCAGGTGGAAGCCGAGCGACTCGTAGACCCGGCGGGCCGGGTTGCCCTCGCTCACCACCAGGGACACGTCGGCGCCGCCGCGCGCCGCGAGGTCGGCGATGCCGCGGCGCAACAGGTCGGCGCCGAGGCCGGGGTAGCCGCGCCCGGGGTCGCGGAACACCTCGGCGACCCAGGGCAGGCCGTCGCGGTCGGTGAGGGTCAGCCCCGCCACCACCCGGTCCTCGCCGTCCACGGCGAGCAGGCTGGACGGCAGCACCGGGCCGATCGCCTCCCCGGAGAGCAGCGGGCCGAGCCGCTCGGCGAGGGCCTGCGCGTCGTCGCCCGGGAAGTGGTCCACGTGGCCGGGGGCGAAGGCGGCCCGCCAGGCCGCCAGCAGTTCCTCGGGCCCGCGGTCGGCGGGCACCGCCCGGACGCCGGCGCGCAGCGGCGCGTCGGCCCAGTCGGCGGGCGGCGGGTCGGCGCGCAGGTCGCGCCGCAGGGTGTGGGCGTGCCGCAGCACGGTCGCGCCCCGGGCGAGCAGCTCCTGCCCCACCGCGGGCTCGGCGGAGACCACCCAGCCGGGCAGCTCGGCGCGGATGAACGCGGCCGGGTCGCCCGCGGCCGCCGAGCCGTCCAGCACCTCCAGCAGGTCGGCCCACGGCCGGCCCTCCCGTTCGCCCGGCAGGTAGCTCAGTGCGGGCACGCCCGCGCGGTCGTGCCTGGTCACCCGGTCCGGTTCGGTCATGGCCCACCCCTGTCGCGAATTCGTTCGTCGGCGGCCCATGGTCATCACGGAGGCACCACCCGGGGCAACAGGTTTTCCGCCGGTCGCCGGCCGCCGGTCGCCGGCCCTCGGCCCTCAGCGGACGGCCGTGCCTCAGGCGACCACCGCCGCGCGGACGCAGAGCACGTCCGGCAGGTGGGAGACCAGCAGCTGCCAGCTCTCGCCCTCGTCCCGGCTGCCGTACACGTCGCCGGTGCGGTTGCCGAAGTAGATCCCGGCCGGGTCGGCGTCGTCGGCGCGCAGCGCGTCGCGCAGCACGATGCCGTAGTGGTCCTCGTCGGGCAGGCCGGCGGCGAGCTGCTGCCAGCTGTCGCCGCCGTCGGTGGTGCGGAAGACCCGGCAGCGCCGCCCGGGCGGGACGCGGTCGTCGGAGCCGCCGAGCGGGAAGAGGTACGCGGTGTCGCCGCGGCGGGGGTGGGCGGCGACGGCGAAGCCGAACTCGGCGGGCAGCCCGTCCACGATCGAGTGCCAGCTGCCGCCCCAGTCGTCGCTGCGGTAGACGCCGCCGTGGTTCTGCAGGTAGAGCCGGTCGGGGTGGGCCGGGTCCGGGGCGATCTTGTGCACGCACTGGCCGAACTCGGGGTACTGGCGGTCGGGCGGGAAGAACTCGGCGCGCAGGCCGGTGTTGGAAGGCTGCCAGCTGTCGCCGCCGTCCTTGCTGCGGTAGACGCCGCCACTGGAGACGGCGACCAGCAGCCGCTGCGGGTCGCGCGGGTCGGTGAGGATGGTGTGCAGGCCCTGGCCGCCGTAGCCGGCGCCCCACTCGGGCCGCTGCGGGTGCTCCCACAGCGACTCGACCAGGCCGAAGGTCTCGCCGCCGTCCGTGGAGCGGAACAGCGCGGCGGGCTCGGTGCCGGCGTAGACCACGCCGGGCGCCTCCGGCCCGGCGGGCTGGAGCTGCCAGACCCGGGTGAGCGAGGCGCCGGTGGACTCGGGGAAGCGGACGGCCGGGCGGGGCGGCTCGAACCAGTTGGCGCCGAGGTCGTCGGAGCGCCAGACCGACGGGCCCCAGTGGCTGCTGTCGGCGCCGACCAGGATCCTGGTCCGGCCCTCGCGGCGGTCGACGGCGACGGAGTAGATCGCGTTCATCGGGAAGTGCGGTCCGCTGAACTCCCAGTCCAGCCGGTCGCCGCTGCGGCCGAGAAAGAGGCCTTTCTCCGTTCCGACCGCCAACAGCACCTCGGTCATGCCTCACACCACCTCGTCACGAGCACGGCCCCCCGGGACGGCCCCCGACTGCCAGTGTCCCGCCGTCCACCGGTGGTCACATCTCGCCGCGCCGCCGACCCGGGGAGACGGTGTCAGCCCCGGCAGCCCTCCAGCAGCCGCAGCCAGACCTCGCTGATCGTCGGGTAGGCGGGCACGGCGTGCCAGAGCCGGTCGATCGGCACCTCGCCGACCACCGCGACGGTCGTCGAGTGCAGCAGTTCGGCGACGCCGGGGCCGACCAGGCAGGCGCCGACGATCACCTCGCGGTCCAGGTCGAAGACCACCCGGGCCCGGCCGCGGTAGTCGTCGGCGTACAGCGAGGCCCCGGCGACGGCGCCGATCTCGTGGTCCACCGCCTTGACCCGCAGCCCGGCCTCCTCGGCGGCCGCCAGGGTCAGGCCGACCGCGGCGACCTCCGGCTGCGTGAACACCACCTGCGGCGCGCCCGCGAGGTCGGCGGACGCGGCGTGCGCGCCCCAGCGCGAGGTGTCCAGCGCACGGCCCTGGGCGCGGGCGGCGATCGCCGCGCCGGTGATCCGGGCCTGGTACTTGCCCTGGTGGGTGAGCAGCGCCCGGTGGTTGACGTCCCCGGCGGCGTACAGCCACCCGCCGTCCACCCCGAGCACCGTGCAGCTGTCGTCGACCTCCAGCCAGCCGCCCGGCTTCAGCCCGACCTGCTCCAGCCCGATGTCGGCGGTGCGCGGGGCGCGGCCGGTCGCGTACAGCACCTCGTCGGCGGTCAGGTCCCCGTCATCGGCGAGGGTGAGCGTCACCGGCCCGGAGCCGTCCGCCCGCCGCAGCGCGTCGACCCGCGCCCCGAACCGGACGTCCACCCCGGCCGCCCGCAGGCCGTCCGCGACCAGCTCGCCCGCGAAGGGCTCCATCCGGGGCAGCAGCCCGGTGCCGCGCACCAGCAGCACCACGTCCGAGCCGAGCGCCCGCCAGGCGGCGGCCAGCTCCACCCCGACCACGCCGCCGCCGACCACCGCGAGGCGTCCGGGCACCGTGGCGGAGCCGGTCGCCTCCCGGTTGGTCCACGGGTGCGCCTCGGCCAGGCCGGGCACGCCGCCGGGCAGCACCGGGCGGCTGCCGGTGCACACGACGACGGCGTGCCGGGCGGTGAGCACCCGCTCGCCGCCGTCCTCGGCCTCCACCGCCACCGTCCGTACGCCCGCCAGCCGGCCGTGGCCGCGCACCAGCTCGATGCCGGTGTCCCGCAGCCACCGCACCTGGCCGTCGTCCTTCCAGTGCGAGGTGAACGAGTCCCGCCGGGCCAGCACCGCGGCCGGGTCCAGCCGCCGGTCGCCCACCGCCTCCCGGACGCCGGCCACCGCGCGGGCCTCGTCCAGCGCGGCGACCGGGCGCAGCAGGGCCTTGCTGGGCATGCAGGCCCAGTACGAGCACTCGCCGCCGACCAGCTCGGCCTCCACGACGACCGTGCGCAGGCCGGCCGCGACCGTCCGGTCGGCCACGTTCTCGCCGGTCGGCCCGGCCCCCAGGACGATGACGTCGTACTCGTCGGCGCTGTCGGTCATTCCGGTCCTCCGTGCTGTCGGTCGCTGTCCACCCGGTTCGTCCCCCTCCAGAGCCTCGCCCGAACCGCCGCGGGCGGCCACTCCTGCGGCCGGGGCCGGCGCCCGCGGTCAGGAGACGGGCGATTCGGCCAGCTCGGCCAGCAGCGCCGCCGTGTCGGCCGGGCGGGAGAACATCGGCCAGTGCCCGGTGGGCAGTTCGCGCAGCACCCAGTTCGGCCCGTCCATCCCGACGAACCACGGGTGGCCGGCGGCGATCAGCTCCCGTACCTGCGCGAGCGGGAACGAGCAGGACACCAGCGCCTGCGGCAGGGCGGCCCCGGCGCCGGTCAGTCGCAGCCGGTCCTGGTAGGCGCCGACCGGCTCCGGCGTGGAGCGCTCGCGGATGCGCTCCAGCAGGGCTTCGTCCAGGCCCGCGATGCTCGCGCCCTCCGCGGCCTGGACGTCCCACGGCGGCAGCGGCAGTCGGCCGTCGACCACCGAGGAGTCGGCGAACTTCCGGTACTCCGGCGGCCACATGTCGTACAGCGAGCCGCCGTTCGCGACCGGCCCGGCGTCCAGGTAGACCACCCGGCGGATCCGCTCCGGCATCCGGTCGGCGAGCCCGGTCACCGGGGAGCTGCCGCCGCTGTGCCCGACCAGCACCACCTCCCACAGGTCCTCCCGGATCAGCAGCTCGGCCAGGTCGGAGATGCGCTTCTCAAGCCCCAACTCGCCGCTCTCGCCCGCCCGTTCGGCAGTTCCGGGCAGGCTCACCGGGTAGACCGCGTGCCCGGCGGCGCGCAGCGGCGCGGCCACCTCCGCCCAGGCCCAGGCGCCGAGCCAGAAACCGGGGACCAGTACGAACGTGCTCATGGCGGATCGCTCCCGTCGTCAACGGTGGGTCGCTGTTGCCGACGACTCTAGGATCGCCCGGAACGGTCCGCGCCCCCCATTTCCGGGCCGGACGCGCGCGAGCGAACGCGAAGGGCCCGGGGAGCACGTGCTCCCCGGGCCCTTCCGCCGGCGGCTCAGGCCTGGCCCTCGGCCGCCGCCTGCTCCTGCGCGACCTTGCGCTTCACCTCGGCCATGTCCAGCTTGCGGGCCTGCCCGATCAGGTCCTCGAACACCGCCTCCGGCATCGCGCCGGCCTGCGAGAACACCAGCACGCCCTCGCGGATGATCGCCAGCGTCGGGATCGACTGGATGCCGAACGCGGCGGCCAGCTCCTGCTGCGCCTCGGTGTCGACCTTGGTGAAGACGAGGTCCTGGTGCCGCTCGGCGGCCTTCTCGTACACCGGGGCGAACTGGAGGCACGGCCCGCACCACCCGGCCCAGAAGTCGATGAAGACGAAGTCCTTGCCCTCCGGGCCCGGGACGATCTCGTCGAAGTTCTCCTTGGTCAGCTCGACCGTGCTGCTCATCTCGCGATCCCTTCCCTTCCGGAGGCGGCGGTTCAGACCGTGTGCCCGCCACAACGGTCGCCGTCTGCCGGGTATTCCGCTGAGCAGCCCGGCGCCGCCACCCGTACCCCCGGGTGTCCACTCCGATACCGAGCCCGGGAGCACCCATGCGCAACACACCCCGCACCCGCCGGGCCGCGGTGCTGGCCGCCGGGGGCGCCGCGGTGGTGGCCCTGGTCGCCGGCTGCGGCTCGTCCGGCGGCGGATCGTACGGCTCCGGGTCGTCCGGCACCCCGGCGGCGCCCGGCACCCCGGCGCCGAGCGCCCCGGCGAGCGCCACCCTGCAGACCGCGACCGACCCCAAGCTCGGCACGATCGTCACCGACAGCGCCGGTTTCACGCTCTACCGCTTCGACCACGACGCCAACAACCCCTCGATGTCCGCCTGCAACGGCGGCTGCGCCACCCTCTGGCCGCCCGAGCGCGACGACGGCCACGTCACGGTGAAGGGCATCGACTCCAAGCTCGTCGGCAGCGTCACCCGTGCGGACGGCAGCAAGCAGGTCACCCTCAACGGCTGGCCGGCCTACCGCTACTCGCCGGACACCAAGCCCGGCGACACCAAGGGCCAGGGCTTCGCCGGCATCTGGTTCGCGCTGACCCCGACCGGCGGAAAGGCGGGCACCACGACGAACACCACCCCGGCGCCCACGAACCCGGCACCCGTGAACCCGGCGCCCAGCCCGCCGAGCAGTGGCTACTGACCGCCGCCACCGGCCCTCCTCGCCCGGGAGGTCCAGGTGCGCAAGGATGGAACGGTGACCGAGGAGCACCCCGGGCGCGGCGACGCCGGGCCCGGCAGGGGGGCGCCCGGCACCGGCCCGCCGGACGAGGAGCTGATGCGCGCCCTCTACCGGGAGCACGCCGGGCCGCTCTTCGGCTTCGTCCTCCACCTGGTCGCCGGCGACCGGCAGCGCGCGGAGGACGTCGTCCAGGAGACGCTGGTCCGGGCCTGGCACAACATCCACCGGCTCGACCCGCAGGCGGCCTCGCTGCGGCCCTGGCTGGTCACCGTCGCCCGGCGGATCGTCATCGACGACCACCGCAGCGCCCTGGCCCGGCCGCGCGAGGTGGACGCCGCCGCACTGGAACAGCTGCCCGCCGAGGACGAACTCGACCGGGCCCTGAGGATGATGACCATCACGGACGCGCTCGGCGACCTCTCGCCCGCGCACCGCGCGATCATCGTCGAGACCTACCTGAAGGGCCGCACCGCCAAGGAGGCGGCCGCCGAACTCGGCATCCCGGCCGGGACCGTCCGGTCGCGGGTGTTCTACGCACTGCGCTCGCTCAGGCTCGCGCTGGAGGAACGGGGAGTGACATCGTGACCGACCGCCCCGAGCGCCCCGACCGCCCCGGCCCGAGCGCCGCCGAGCCCGCCCCCGGCGGACCGCAGCACACCGACGTCGGCGCGTACGTCCTCGGCCTGCTGGAGCCCGCCGAGCGCGCCGCGTTCGAACGGCACCTGGCCGGCTGCCCGCAGTGCACCGCGCAGGCGCGCCGGCTCGGCCCGGTCGAACCGCTGCTGGCCGAGTACGCCGCCTCGGCGCGGGCCGCCGGCCGGGAGCCGGCCGACCCCGTCCCGCAGCCGAGCGGGCAGCTGCTGGACCGGTTGGTCGCCGAGGTGACGGCGGGCCGGCGGCGCGGCCGGGTGCGGCGGCTGGTGCTGGCGCTGGCCGCGACCGCGCTGGTGGCGGCCGGGCCGGTGGTCACGGCCGCGGTGGTCACCGGCGGGTCCGCGCCCGGCGTGGTCGCCGTCGCCGAGCAGCACACCGCCACCGACCCGGCCACCGGGGCCAAGGCCACCGTGGGCCTGGACCGCGCCGCCTGGGGCACCCAGGTCAGCCTCCAACTGTCCGGCGTGCAGGGGCCGTTGACCTGCCGTCTGGTCGCCGTGCCGCGAGCCGGCCACGGCCCGGACCAGACGGTGACCAGCTGGACCGTCCCGGCGGCGGGCGGCTACGCCTCGCCGGGCGGCCCGGACGTGCTGCGCACCTCCGGCGGCACCGGGCTCCAGCCGGGGGAGATCGACCACTTCGAGGTGCGGGTCCAGGGCACCGGCGCCCTGCTGGTCGCCGTCCCGGCCCGCGCCGGCTGAGCCGGCGCCGCGTCAGAAGGTCGGCTGCTGGTGGTGCACCGCCAGCAGCGCGACCCGTTCCGCGCCCTGGGCCCGCGGCCAGTACGGGTTCGGCTCGGCGCTGTCCGTCAGGTGCTCCCGCCGCCACGTCCTGTCCCAGCCGACCCGCTGCACCGGCTCGAAGTGGTGCCACCACGGGCACGGGCACGGCACCAGCACCCACCCGCAGGAGCGGCACAGTTCGGCCGTCCCGGGCCCGGCCTCGACGGGCACCGCCGGCCCCTCCTCCCCGCAGGCCGGGCAGCCGGGGAGCTCGGCGCCGTCCAGCAGCGCGTTCTGCCGCCGGACGTACTCGGGCAGGCTCAACCGCGGGTGCAGGAAGGGGTCGTGGGCCCAGGCCGAGTCCGGCGCGTCCCACCGCGGCCGGTCCCACCACGGGGTCCGGGCCGGCCGGCGGCGGCCCGCCCGCTTCTCCGCCCGGCGCTGCGCGACGTGCTCCGCGAACCGGGCCAGCCACAGCTCGCGGGCCTCGTGCAGCTCCTCCACCGCCCGCACCAGCGCCTCGGGGTCGGCCTCCAGCCGCCGGGGGATCCGGGCGCTGACCGTGAGGTGGTGGTAGGTCGCCCGCAGCCCGTACGGGGCGAACCCGGTCAGGCAGGTCCGCAGCGCGCTGTGCCGTCGGTGGAGCGGGAGGGCGGTGTCGTGCACCCGCGTCCGGTGGGTCCGGAAGCTGGTCACGGCGCGGGTTCCTCGGCGGGCCGCAGCTCCAGCGCCCGGGCGAGCGCGGCGGTGACGGCGGCGGCGTGCCCGGGCAGCTGCCGCTCGGCCCACCGCGCCACGAGGCGCAGGAAGTCGCCCAGGTCCCGCTCGACCCCGGCGAGCAGCCGGCGCAGCTCGTCCAGCGACAGTTCGATCACCGGCGAGCCCGGGTCGTCCGGGGCCTGGGTCAGCCGGACCAGCCGGCCGAGGCGGGCGGCGCGGGGCGCCTCGCCGATGGTCTGCGGGTCGTGGCCGAACCAGGCCACGCCGCTGCCGTCCACCACCCGGTGCCAGTCCCGCCACTCCTCCAGGCCGTAGCAGCAGCCCGGCTCGAAGACGGTGCCGGTGGCGGGGTCGGTGACGTACAGGCCGCCGGTGATGTACAGGTCCATGGTCAGCAGGCCGTGCAGGAAGGCGCCCAGCGGGTCCGCCGGGCGTGGGCCGCGCTCCTCGGCCGGCTCGGGGTCGACGTCGTTGAGCTCGGCCAGCCGGTGCACCGCCGTGCCGACCTGCTCCGGCGTCAGCCGTCCGTCGAGCACCAGTTGCCCGGTCGGCTCCGCGGCCGTGGGCCAGAGCGAGAAGCCGTCGGTGTCGTGGACTTCCAGGACGGGTCGCATCGAGATCATCCGGCGATGATGGCGGATTCCCACCCGTCCCGACCAGCGGGTTTCCCGGCCGTCCCGGCTGGCCTGGTGTTCACCCTGGGTGCGGCGCACTCTGGAGGAGTAACCGATGGAGGTGATCCGCCATGCAGACTCTGGTCGGTTGGCACATCGAGATGGAGTTCCGCGAGGAGGGCCCGCGGACGACCGCGGCCGCCATGCTCAGGCTCAGCGACGGCACGGAAGTGCGCGCCCACGGCTACAGCAGCCGCCACCCCTCCGACCCGGACCAACTGCGGGTCGGCGAGGAGATCGCGGGCGCCCGCGCGCTCAACGACCTGGCCTCGCAGCTGCTCACCAAGGCGCACGCCGAGATCCAGGAGGTCAACCCGCTGCCGACCCACCCGCTGTCGTGAGCTCGCCGCACCCGGACGGGGGCACCGGCCGGGAGCCGGGCCGCCCGCGCATCCCGCTGATCTGCCCGCGCTGCGGGCACGAGCAGCGGGTCGTGCCCGGCGGCCCCGACCGGGCGGTCAGGGTCGTGCACGTGGCGACCGGACGGGAGGCCTGCGAGCCCGGCGACCTGGCCCGGGCGCCGGACGACGGCTCCTGAACCGGGCTGCGGCGGCGGTCAGTTGACGCAGTACGTGCTCGGCGGTCGCCAGTCCGGGCCGAGCAGCCGCTGCTCCAGCTCGGTCAGCGTGATCCGGATGCCGACCGTGCCGGCCAGCCCGACCCGGAACCGGCTGCGGGCGAGCGCGAGCAGCGCCGTCAGGCCGTACTTGTTGATCAGCGAGGTGCGGTAGCGAGCGGTCGCCTCCTCGTCGCACAGCCGGGCGCGGGCCGGGAGCCGGCGGCCGGTCGGGCGGCCGTGGGCGTCGCAGGGGCCGATCAGCACCCGGGGGTGGCGGCGGATGCGTTCGGCCTCGCCGGAGTGGGCCGGCGCCCAGAGGCCGAGCGCGGTGCCGTCGGCCACCACCCACAGGGGTGAGTCGAGCCGGCTGCCGTCGTCGCCGAAGGTGGTGAGCAGGAGGTATCTGCTGTCGGCGAGCTGGTCGGTTCGGTGGTGCACGATGTCCTCCCTCGGGCGCGGCAGGGCGGTGCTCGGGCGGTGCTCGGGCGGTGCGGTGTCCTTCGGACGCCGGGTGGGCGACTCCATTCTCGTCGACCGGGGCCGCCGGTTCGAGGGGGCGGGGGCTGCCCGGGCGAGGTGGTCGTGCGCGCCCGGGCGGAAACGGTGAGCGGCCCGCCAGGAGCCCCGAAGGACACCGGACGGGCCGCGTACGCACCCGAGTCACCCCACGGCGGGGGCCGGTACGCGGGTCAGTGCGCCATCACCGGCACCTCGTCGTGCCGCGCCGCGCCGGCCTCCGAGCCCGCGCCGCCGGCCGCGCCCGGCCGTCCGGCGTTGATCAGGGTGAAGGCGATCGTGGCGGCGGCCACCAGGATGCCGAAGGACACCCAGATCGCGGTCGAGAAGCCGTGCACCATGCCCTGCAGCTGCAGGGCCTTGGCGGCGTCCGGCGAGGCGGCGGTGCGCGAGGCCAGCCAGGTGCTGGTGGCGCTGGCCGCGATGGTGTTCAGCAGCGCGGTGCCGATGGCGCCGCCGACCTGCTGCGAGGTGTTCACCATCGCCGAGGCGACGCCCGCGTCGCGCGGCTGGACGCCGTGCGTGGCCAGGCTCATCGCTGGCATGAACGCGGTGCCCATGCCGAGGCCCATCAGGATCAGGCCGGGCAGGACCAGTGCCGGGTACGAGGTGTCCATGCCGATGTGGGTCAGCAGGAACATGCCGACCGAGGCGGTCAGGAAGCCGGGCGCCATCAGGTAGCGCGCCGGGACGCGGGTCATCAGCCGGGCGCCGATCTGGGTCGAGCCGGTGATCATGCCCGCCACCATCGGCAGGAAGGCCACGCCGGTCAGCACCGGGCTGTAGCCGCGCACGACCTGCAGGTAGTAGGTCAGGAACAGGAACAGGCCGAACATGCCGATCACGGCCAGGCCCAGCGACAGGTACACCCCGCCGCGGTTGCGGTCCAGTACCACGCGCAGCGGCAGCAGCGGGGCCTTGACCCGGCGCTCCACCAGCACGAACGCGGTCAGCAGCACGGCGGCCGCGGCGAACAGCGCCAGCGTGCTGCCGGCCAGCCAGCCGCTCGACTCGGCGCGGGTGAAGCCGTAGACCAGGGAGACCAGGCCGGTGGTCACCAGCAGCACGCCGGGGACGTCCAGCCTGTTGCGGTTGCGGCCCTCGGCGGGCTCGCGGATCACCATCACGGCGCCGATGGCGGCCACGATGGCGAACGGGATGTTGACGAAGAAGGTCCAGCGCCAGTTCATGTACTCGGTCAGCAGGCCGCCGAGGATCAGGCCGATGGCGCCGCCACCGCCGGCGATCGCGCCGTAGATGCCGAAGGCCTTGGCGCGCTCCTTCGCCTCGGTGAAGGTCACCGCGAGCAGCGACAGCGCGGCCGGCGCGAGCAGCGCGCCGAACACGCCCTGCAGCGCGCGGGAGCCGAGCAGCATCGCCGTGTTGGCCGCGGCGCCGCCGAGCGCGGAGGCCAGGGCGAAGCCGGTCAGGCCGACCACGAAGGTCCGCTTGCGGCCCCACAGGTCGGCGATCCGGCCGCCGAACAGCAGCAGGCCGCCGAAGGCCAGCGCGTAGGCGGTGATCACCCACTGGCGGTTGCCGTCGGATATGCCCAGGTCGCGCTGGGCGGAGGGCAGGGCGATGTTCACGATGGTCGCGTCGAGGACGACCATGAGCTGGGCGAGGCCGATGAAGATCAGGGCCTTCCAGCGCCTGGGATCGGCCGGCGTCGCCGGGCGGGCGTCGGTCTGGGACATGGGGGTACTCACTTCACGGTGCGTGGGGTGCGGGCGGGCACGGTCGGTCGCCGTCGCGGCGGGGCTGCCTGCCGTACGGGAGTCGGGCGTGCGGGGATAAGGCCGTGGCGGCCGGTCGGGGCGTCACGGGGTCGGTGCCGGGGTCGGTGCGGTGGTCAGTGCTTGGGCTGGAAGTCCTCGAAGGTCGCGGCCCGGCCGGGCAGCGTCGAACGGGCGGGGGTGCGCAGGCCGTCCAGGAACAGCTGCAGGTGCCGGTGGACGAACCCGTCGAGCAGCTGGCAGGAGGTGCCGGGCAGCGGCCGGGTCAGCTGGCTGATCGCGATGAACAGGTCGCCGTGGTCGACGTCCGGCCGCAGCTCGCCCGCGTCCCGGGCGCGCTCCATCAGCCCGCTCACGGCGGACCGCAGGCGCTCCCGGATCTCGGCCAGCTCCGGGTCGTGCGGGTCGACGTGGCTGGTGAACAGTGCGCAGAGCCCGCCGATCTTCTCCGCGACGGCCGCGTGCGCGAACCGCTGCAGAGCGTCGAACGGACCGCCGCCGCCGGGGGCCGCGGCCTCCGCCGTCGCCGTTTCGGCGAGGGCCAGGACGCGGTTCTTGACGAGCAGCGCCACCTCGCGGATCAGCGCCGCGCGGTCCGGGAAGTTCCGGTACAGCGTGGCGTTGCCGACCCCCGCCCGCTTCGCGATCTCGTCCAGCGGCGCGTCCGCACCGTGCTCGACGAACGCGTCCCGGGCCGCCAGCACGATCCGCTCCCGGTTCCGGCTCGCGTCCGCGCGCAACTTCGGCGCACGCACGCTCCCCTCGGGGCGGACCGACTCGACGGCTGCGGTGGTCACGACGACTCCTCCAAGATACCGGGGAACTTCTCCCCGCTTAGCCAACGTAGTCGAAAACGGGGATTCCGTCCCCGCTATTTCCCCTCCTGCTGTGACCTGCGTCACATGCAGTCCCTCTCATTTCTCGCTGCCGGAATGTCCGACCTGTCGCCTACGGTCGCCGCATGACGACGGCATTCGGCGGGTCGGCCCGCCCGCAGATGCGGCCCGAGGAGTTCGAGGAACTCGCTACGAGTCCGTCCAGACCCTGGCCTTCGGCAGGACCGTCCAGCTCCCCGACCCGGTGGGCATCGCCCTCGACACCGAGCCGCTGAAGAACTGGGTGCGCTGAGCCCGGCCATGCCTTCCCGGGGGCCGTGCGGGTGTCGGCCTAGGCTGTGGGCGTCCCGGGCGGCCGGAGGGCCGTGGGAGTCGGGAGCGGCCCGGCGGCCGGGTGGGCGAGGAGGTTCGCGATGGGCAGCGGTGAGACGGCCGCCGAGGTGCGCTGCGTGGCGGCCGTGCCGTGCTGGGTGAGCCTGACGGCCCGGGACCTGGAGGGCGCGAAGGAGTTCTACGGGCCGCTGCTGGGCTGGGAGTTCGAGCCCGGGCCGGACCGCTTCGGCCCGTACGTCCACGCGGTGGCCGGCGGGGAGGCCGTCGCCGGGCTGGGCGAGGCGGCTGGCGGGGCGATCCCGCTCGCCTGGACGGCCTACTTCGGGACGGAGAGCGCCGACGCCGCCGCCGACGCGGTGCGCGAGCGCGGCGCGACCCTGGCGGTCGGCCCGCTGGCCTTCGACGCCGGGCGGGTGGCCTTCGCCGCCGATCCGGCCGGCGCGCCGTTCGGCATCTGGGAGGGCCCGCCGGGCCGCGCCCGGCGGCTGGACCTGCCCGGGGCGCCGGTGTGGATCGAGCTGCGCACCCCGGACCCGTTCGCGGCGGCGCTGTTCTACGGCGAGGTGTTCCGCTGGGACGGCCGCGACCCGGAGCGCTTCGAGGTCCGCTGGGAGCACGACCGGGTGGTGCTGCGGGCGGAGGGGCACAGCGTCGCGGCGCTGGCGAAGGCGCAGCCGAGCGGCCCGGCCGGGCTGCCGCCGCACTGGGAGGTGTCCTTCGCCGTCCCGGACGCCGACCGGGCGCTGGCCCGGGCCGTGGAGCTGGGCGGCGCGGCGGTCGGCGCGGCCTTCGACTCGCCGTACGGGCGGGTGGCGCGGCTGCGGGACGGCGAGGGCGCCCGGTTCGCGGTGATCAGCCCGAAGCGGTGAGGCCGCGGCGCTGACGCGGCCCCCCGGCCGGTCAGTCCGGAGGCCCGAGGCCTGCCCGCTCGGCCCGCAGCCGGTCGCCGAGGGCTGTGCGCGCCGCCGCGGGCAGGGCCTTGCGGGTGGCCGGGAAGAGCACCTCCTCCTCGCTGCCGAGGTGCCGTCGCAGGGTGTCGGCGAGGCCGCGGACCAGGGTGGCGAAGGCGGGGTCGGCCGGCCGCAGGCCCTGGAGGTCGGAGAGGTACTGCCCGATGGCCAGGTGGTCGTGGATGCCGCGGAACACCAGCGCCCCGCCGTCCGGGACGTCGTGCTGGACCACCGGGAACAGGTGCTCCTCCTCGGCGGCGCAGTGGGTGAACAGCAGGTCGGTGAGCCGGGCGAG
The DNA here is from genome assembly GCF_049543595.1 of Kitasatospora sp. NPDC094028. Classification (NCBI taxonomy): domain Bacteria; kingdom Bacillati; phylum Actinomycetota; class Actinomycetes; order Kitasatosporales; family Streptomycetaceae; genus Kitasatospora; species Kitasatospora sp. NPDC094028. The sequence continues at coordinate 634,375 of NZ_JBMVFA010000001.1, forward strand.
CAGCTCGCCGCGTTCGGCGGAGCCCTCGGGGGCCGCCTCGACCCGGTCGAGCAGGGCGCCGAGCTCACGGTGGTCGGCGGTGAACTCGGCGAGGATGTCCGGCCTGCGGCTCATGGCGCGCCCGCCTTTCGCACGGAGTCACGGGCGGCCGCGGGATACCGGCCCCCGTACTGTCCAGTATCCGGCGTCGCGGGACCGGCCGCGGCACCGAGGGACGGCCGGACGGAGCAGCGCCCGGGGCCCGGCGGGCTCACTCCTGGTCGCGCCGCCCGGTGAGGGCGAGCAGCCGGGTCTGCGGTCCGGCGTCCGCGGGGACGGGCACGGGCGGGTCGAAGAGGCCGCTGGCGGAGAGGTCGCCGTAGTCGCCGATCTGTTCGAGGGCGAAGTCGACCAGGCCCTCCGGCAGCCGGGTGCCGTGTCCGAGGCCGGTGGCGAGGTCCCAGCTGTGGATGACGAGGTCGGTGGTCAGCTGGTCCAGGTAGTAGCGGCCGGAGGCGTCCCCGTCCGAGAGGTGGACGATCAGTTCGGTGGCCCCGGGGACGGCGAAGGCGTGCTCGGCGGCCCGGGCGGCGGCGGTCCAGGCGGCGACCGGGTCGCTGCCGAGGAGGTCGCCGTCGAAGCGGCCGCCGACCTCGGAGATGGTGGCGCCCATCAGCAGTTCGGGCACCCAGAGCTGTTCGCCGGTGAGGTGGTTGACCAGGTCGCGGACGCTCCAGTCGGCGCACGGGGTGGGGGAGTCCCACTGTCCGGGGGTGATGAGCCGGACGCGCTCGTCGAAGGCGGCCAGCGCCTGGGAGTAGGGGCCGGGGGCCTGGGCGGGGTCCTGGGCGTGGGCCTGGGCGGGGTCCTGGGCGTGCGGGTTTCGGGCCATGCCTCCACCCTGCCCCGGCCCGCAGGCGGGGCGCACCTCGCCCACGGTCCGTCAGTTGTTCAAATTCGAACTCCGAGGTACGGTCGAAGAGCGGCCGGTTCAAATTTGAACAACGGCACGGCGGGGCGCCGCCCCCTGCCCGGCCGCCCACCCCACCCCGACCCTCGACCCCGACCGATGGAGACGCGCATGCCGAGCAGCAGCCCGAGCACGACCGCCCCCACCGCGGCCGCCACCGCCACGACCACCCGCCCGACCCGCGAGGGAACCGCCCCCGCGGCGACCTCCCCGCACGCCTACGACGCCGGGCTCCTGCTGCTGCGCCTGGCCCTCGGCCTGACCATGGCCGCGCACGGCAGCCAGAAGTTGTTCGGCTGGTTCGGCGGCGGCGGCCTCGACGGCACCGGCCAGTTCTTCACCATGAGCGGCTACCCGGCCGGCCACGCCATGGCCGTCGTCGCCGGCCTGACCGAGACCCTGGGCGGACTCGCCCTGGCGGTCGGCCTGGTGACCCCGCTGGCCGGCGCCGCGATCGTCGGCACGATGGTCAACGCGATCGCCGTCACCTGGGGCGGCGGCTTCTTCGCGCCGAAGGGCGACGAGTACGAACTGCTGCTGACGGCGGCCGCCGCCGCGCTCGCCCTGACCGGCCCGGGCCGCTACGCCGTGGACCGCTTCCTGCCCGTGCTGCGCGCGCACCGACTGGTGTACGGCGCGGCCGCGGTGGCGGTCGGCCTGGCGACGGCCGGGGCGGTGCTGCTGCTCCGGAAGTAGCCGACTCCACCGCCCGGGAGCCGTGGTGACGATCGGTCACCACGGCTCCCGGGCTTTTCCGGGCGGGCGGCCGCGCATCAATCGTCGGTAAAGGGCTTCTCAACGTTACGTCATATGTGCCATGGTACATGTCACACTCCCCACCGTGCTCCCGGCGGAACCGCCCCCACGCGGCCCGTCGCCAACGGTCCTCGCCACCCCCACCGGCCGTACCCCCAGTGCGGCCGACGACGGCCCGGAGGCCCCCACGTGAGTCCCGTACGCTCGCTGCGACTCCCGCAGCTGGCACGATTGTTGACGTTCACCCTGACCCTGCTGCTGGCGCTCGGCCTGTTCGCCCCGCTCAGCCACGCCGCCCCCGCCACCGCCCCCACGAAGAGCGGCGGCACGCCCCCGGCCGGCACCGCCCCCACCGCGCTGGCCCCGCAGCCGGCCACCGGCGCGGCCCAACCGGACGGCGACGAGCGGCAGTTCACCTCCGCCGACCGGCGCGCACCGCTCCCGGTGGACACCGTGCCCGCCGACGCCAAGCCCGCCGCCAGGGCCCTCGCCGCCGAACAGCCCTGCAACGTCGGCGACTTCACCAGCCGCACCGGCAGCGCGCTGGTGCAGCGGATCACCTCCGCCGAGGTGCAGTGCGTCAACCAGCTGTTCCAGCTCACCGGCGCGAACGCGTACGACGCCTTTCGTGAGCCGCAGATGGTGACGGTGGCCAACGCGCTGCGCGACGCGGCCGCCAACCACCCCGGCGACAACAGCACTTCGGTCGAGCAGCTGGTGCTCTACCTGCGCGCCGGCTACTTCGTGCAGTGGTACCACAAGAGCGACGTCGGCCCGTACGGCAGCGCGCTGCAGGGCGCGATCCGCCCGGCGCTGGACGCCTTCTTCGGCAGTGCGCACGCGCTCGACGTCGCGGCCGGCAACGCGCCGATCCTCGGCGAGGCCGTCACCCTGATCGACAGTGCGCAGGAGAACACCCGCTACCTGGGGGTGGTCAAGCGCCTGCTGAGCGGCTACGACAGCGCCACCTGGAACCCGGCCGGCATGGCGTGGGCGGTGAACCCGGCGTTCACCGTGCTGTTCCGCGGCCACCAGCTGCCCGACTTCGTGGCGGCCGTCCAGGCCGACCCGAGCGTGCTGGACGCGCTGTCCGCCTTCGCGGTCCGCAACAACGACCAACTCGGCGGCGGTTACGACGTGCTGGTCTACAACGCCACCAAGGAGCTGGGTCGCTTCCTGAAGTACCCGGCCCTCCAGCCGAAGGTCCGCCCGCTCGTCCAGGCGCTCGCCGCGCAGTCCGCGCCGAACGGCCGCACCGTCCACGGGTGGGCCGCGGTCGCCGAGGCGGTCGGCTACTACGATGCCGCCAACTGCTCGTACTACGGCGTGTGCAACGCCTCCGACCGGCTCAAGTCCGGTGTGCTGACGGTGAGCTACACCTGCAGCCCGAGCATCAAGCTGATCGCCCAGGCGCTCGACGGCACCCAGCTGACCACCGCCTGCTCCAGCCTGACCGGCCAGGACGCCTACTTCCACTCGGTGGCGCGCGACAAGGGCCCGGTCAAGGACGACGGCAACACCACGATCGAGGTCGTGGTCTTCCACTCCTCCCTCGACTACCAGGTGCTGGCCGCCGCCATCTACGGCATCGACACCAACAACGGCGGCATGTACCTGGAGGGCAAGCCGAACGTCGTCGGCAACCAGCCGCGCTTCCTCTGCTACGAGGCCGAATGGGCCCGCCCGGCGTTCCAGATCTGGAACCTCAACCACGAGTACACCCACTACCTCGACGGCCGCTTCGACATGTACGGCGACTTCGACGCCGGCATGACCACCCCGACCGTCTGGTGGGTCGAGGGCTTCGCCGAGTACGTCTCCTACTCCTACCGCAAGGCCGTCAACGACGGCGCGATCGCGGCCGCCGCCCGGCACACCTACAGGCTGAGCGACCTCTTCGACACCGTCTACGGCGACCAGGAGCGGGTGTACCGCTGGGGCTACCTGGCCGTGCGCTACATGCTGGAGCAGCACCGCGCCGACCTGGACGCCGTGCTCGCCAAGTACCGGGTGGGGGACTGGGCCGGCGCCCGCACCCTGCTCAAGACCACCATCGGCACCCGCTACGACGCCGGCTTCGACAGCTGGCTGACCGGCTGCGCGAACGGCGGCTGCGCGACCACCCCGACCGTCCCGCAGGTGCCCGAGTGCACCGCCGCCGACACCCGGCAGCTGGCCGCCGACTGCGGCCGCAGCAACGTCGCCGCCACCACCGGCAACTACGCGCACTTCTACGTCTGGGTGCCGGCCGGCACCCAGCGGCTGACCGTCACCAGCAGCGGCGGCACGGGCAACGGCGACCTCTACTACAGCCCGAACGGCTGGGCCTACACCAACGCCTACACGACGCGCTCGGCCGGCCCGGACAACTCCGAGACGCTGACCGTCACCAACCCGCCGGCCGGCTACGTCTACTTCAGCCTCTACGCCCAGCAGGGCTTCAGCGGGGTGAGCGTCGCCGGCCAGTTCTGATCGGACCCGAGCACGGCACCACCGACCGCCCCGGCGACCCTCGCCGGGGCGGTCCGGCGTCCGGGCGGAATTCCTCCGGGGGTCACCCGCCGATCCGCACCAGCGCCAAGGTGATGTTGTCCGGCCCGCCGGCCTCGATCGCCGCCTTCCACAGCTCGAACGCGGCCTTGCCGTCCGCCCGTCCGGAGCCCTCGTCCGGCCGGGCGAGCAGTTCGGCCAGCTCCTCCTCCGGCACCGGGTCGGTCAGGCCGTCGCTGCACACCAGGTAGCGGTCGCCGGGCAGCAGCGGCTCGGTCCGCACGTGCGGTTCGACGAAGGTGAGCCCGAGCGAGCCGCCGAGGGTCTGGGTGACCACCGAGGTGGTGCGGCGGCCGGGCGGCAGCGGCGGGCTGTCGTCCACGCTGACCCGGCTGAGCCCGTCCCCGTCGATCCGGTAGACCCGGCTGTCGCCGACGTTGAAGGCCACCGCCCGCTCGGGCAGCAGCACCAGCCCGGCGACGGTGGTGCCCATCGCGGCCAGTTCCGGCTGCCCGGCGGTGGCCGCGTAGACGGCCCGGTTGCACTCCTGCAGCTCGGCCCGGACGGCCTCCTCGCCGTCCAGTCCGGCGCCGGCCGCCGCGAGCCGACGGGCGACCAGGGCGCTGGCAACCTCGCCGCCGGGGTGCCCGCCGAGGCCGTCCGCGACGGCGACCACGCAGGGCGGGCCGAGCGGGAAGAGCAGGGTCTGCGGGTTGGCGGTCACGGTGGCGCAGAGCGTCCAGGGGCCGACCGCGAGGCTGTCCTCGTTGTGCTCCCGCACCAGGCCCTCGTGGCTCAGCGCGCTCACCGCGATGTACGCCGCCATCGGTCCGCCGCCCTTCCGGAGCCCTCCTCCCATTGTCGGGGGGAATACGGGCCGCCGCCCGGGTGCTAGTGTGGTTGAAAGTTGAACGACATAGGGCGAGGGCCCCGGCCCGACCAGGAGTGTGGTGAGCAGCGTGAGCAGCATGCAGTTCGGAATCTTCAGCGTCGGCGACGTCACGGCCGACCCGACCACCGGCCGCACGCCCAGCGAGCACGAGCGGATCAAGGCGATGGTCGCCATCGCGCGCAAGGCCGAGGAGGTCGGCCTGGACGTCTTCGCGACCGGCGAGCACCACAACCCGCCGTTCGTGCCGTCCTCGCCGACGACCATGCTCGGCTACATCGCCGCGCAGACCGAGCGCATCATCCTGTCCACCTCGACCACGCTGATCACCACCAACGACCCGGTGAAGATCGCCGAGGACTTCGCGATGCTCCAGCACCTCGCCGAAGGCCGGGTGGACGTCATGATGGGCCGCGGCAACACCGGCCCGGTCTACCCGTGGTTCGGCAAGGACATCCGCCAGGGCATCCCGCTCGCGGTCGAGAACTACGCGCTGCTGCACCAACTGTGGCGCGAGGACGTGGTCGACTGGCAGGGCCGCTTCCGCACCCCGCTGCAGGGCTTCACCTCGACCCCGCGCCCGCTGGACGGCGTGCCGCCGTTCGTCTGGCACGGCTCGATCCGCAGCCCGGAGATCGCCGAGCAGGCCGCCTACTACGGCGACGGCTTCTTCGCGAACAACATCTTCTGGCCCAAGGAGCACTTCCAGAAGCTGATCGAGCTGTACCGCGAGCGCTACGCCCACTACGGCCACGGCACGCCCGAGCAGGCGGTCGTCGGCCTCGGCGGGCAGGTGTTCATGCGCAGGAACTCCCAGGACGCGGTGCGCGAGTTCCGTCCGTACTTCGACAACGCGCCGGTCTACGGGCACGGGCCCTCGCTGGAGGAGTTCACCGCGCAGACCCCGCTGACCGTGGGCAGCCCGCAGGAGGTCGTCGAGAAGACGCTGGGCTTCCGCGAGACCTTCGGCGACTACCAGCGCCAGCTGTTCCTGATGGACCACGCCGGCCTGCCGCTGAAGACCGTGCTGGAGCAGCTGGACCTGCTCGGCGAGGAGGTCGTGCCGGTGCTGCGCGCGGAGTTCGCCAAGGGCCGCCCGGCCGGGGTGCCGGACGGGCCGACCCACGCCGCGCTGGTCGCGGCCCGCGACGAGAAGGACGAGAACGAGAAGGCGGAGGTGGCCGAGTGACCGCGTTCAGGCTGGCGGTGGTGAGCGCCGGGTTGAGCAGGCCGTCCTCGACGCGCCTGCTGGCCGACCGGCTCGCCGGGTCGACCGTGCGGCGGCTCGCCCTGGACGGGCGGACGGCGGAGGTCACGGTGATCGAACTGCGGGACCTCGCGGTGGACATCGCGAACAACCTCGTCACCGGCTTCCCGGCCGCCGCGCTGCGCGAGGCGGTCGCGGCGGTGACGGAGGCGGACGCGGTGATCGCGGTGACCCCGATCTTCACCGCCTCCTACAGCGGCCTGTTCAAGTCCTTCTTCGACGTGATCGACCACGACGCGCTGGCCGGGAAGCCGGTGCTGATCGGGGCCACCGGCGGCACGCCCCGGCACTCGCTCGCCCTGGAGCACGCGGTGCGGCCGCTGTTCAGCTATCTGCGCGCGGTGGTGCTGCCGACCGCCGTCTACGCGGCCACCGACGACTGGGGCACCGCGGGCGACGCCCTCACCGCGGGGCTGCCGGGCCGGATCGACCGGGCGGGCGGCGAACTCGCCGCGCTGCTGGCCGGCCGCGGCCCGGCCGGGCTCGCTCTGCCCGAGCAGGTGGTCCCGTTCGCCGAGCAGCTGGCGGCGCTGCGGGCCTGAGCGGGAGCGGGCGGGAACCGGAAGGGGCGGGTGCGCGGCGCACCCGCCCCTCCCGGCCGTCCGGGTGAGTGTCGGCCGCGCCGGAACATCCGCTGTGCGGTGTAATCGTACGGATGATCAGATTCATGCCGATCCTGGACGCCCCGCCGCCCGCCGCCGGCCGATAGCCGCCCGCCGGCCCCGGCGACAGGAGGTTCGCCTTGGCGTGCAAGGATCGTTCGCCCGCGGCCACCCCTCCCGGGCGGGAAGGGTACTGAGTGCCTTTACCAGGGGTACTGAGTGCCGTATTCTCTCGGTGGAGCCTCTGACGCCAGTCGAAGAGAGCCGACACGGCATGCCGGTCCAGGTGGCGCTCGCGGCGCGCGGGGCGCGGCCGGTCCGGACTTGGCACTCAGTACCCTCGGATGCTCTGAGGCCGTGGACAGTGCACCCGCGCACCCGTGACAGGAGAGACCGCTCATGAGCTTGAGGATCGTCGTCTGCGTGAAGTACGTGCCGGACGCGACGGGTGACCGTCGTTTCTCGGACGACCACACCACCGACCGGGAGGGTGTGGACGGCCTCCTGTCGGAGCTGGACGAGTACGGCGTGGAGCAGGCGCTGCGGATCGCGGAGGCGAACGAGGGCGCCGAGGTGACGGTGCTGACGGTCGGTCCGGACGACGCGAAGGACGCGCTGCGCAAGGCGCTGTCGATGGGTGCGGACAAGGCCGTGCACGTGAACGACGACGACATCCACGGCACGGACGTGATCGGGACGTCGGCGATCCTGGCGAAGGCGCTGGAGAAGACCGGTTTCGACCTGGTGATCGGTGGCATGGCGTCGACCGACGGTTCGATGGGTGTGCTGCCGGCGCTGCTGGCGGAGCGTCTGGGTGTGCCGCAGGTGACGCTGCTGTCCGAGGTGTCGGTCGAGGGCGGCGTGGTCAAGGGCCGTCGTGACGGTGACGCGGCGACCGAGCTGGTCGAGGCCGCGCTGCCGGCCGTGGTCTCGGTGACGGACCAGTCGGGCGAGGCCCGCTACCCGTCGTTCAAGGGGATCATGGCGGCGAAGAAGAAGCCGGTGCAGTCGCTGGACCTGGACGACCTGGGCATCGAGGCGGACGAGGTCGGCCTGGCGGGTTCGTGGACGGCGGTCGAGTCGGTGGCGGCGCGTCCGGCGCGCACCGCGGGCACGGTCGTCAAGGACGAGGGCGAGGGCGGCAAGCAGCTCGCCGCCTTCCTCGCCGACCAGAAGTTCATCTGAGCCGGCCCCACCCCCTGACCCAGCGAAACACGGAGACATTGAGCAATGGCTGAGATTCTCGTCCTGGTGGACCACGCCGACGGTGCGGTCCGCAAGCCGGCCCTGGAGCTGCTGACCCTGGCCCGCCGCATCGGTGAGCCGTCCGCCGTCGTGCTCGGCGCCGGTGCCGCGGCCGCCGACATCGCCGCGAAGGCCGGCGAGTACGGCGCCGCCAAGGTGTACGTCGTCGACGGCGCCGAGTTCGCCGACCAGCTGGTCGTCCCCAAGGTGGACGCCCTGGCCCAGATCGCCAGGACCGCCGCCCCGGCCGCCGTGCTGGTGACCTCCTCGGGCGAGGGCAAGGAGGTCGCCGCCCGCGTCGCGCTGCGGATCGGCTCCGGCATCATCACCGACGCCGTGGACGTCCGCGCGGGTGAGGGTGGCCCGGTCGCCACCCAGTCCGTCTTCGCGGCCTCGTACACCGTCGACTCGCGCGTCAGCAACGGCGTGCCGGTCATCGCGGTCAAGCCGAACTCGGTCGCCCCGGAGGCCGCTCCGGCCGCCGGCGCCGTCGAGAACGTGTCGGTCGAGTTCACCGGCAACGCCGCCAAGGTCACCTCGCGCACCCCGCGCGTCTCGACCGGCCGCCCCGAGCTGACCGAGGCCGCGATCGTGGTCTCCGGCGGCCGCGGCGTCGGTGCCGCCGAGGGCTTCGGCGTCGTCGAGGAGCTCGCGGACGTGCTGGGCGGTGCGGTCGGTGCCTCGCGCGCCGCCGTGGACGCCGGCTGGTACCCGCACACCAGCCAGGTCGGCCAGACCGGCAAGCAGGTCTCCCCGCAGCTCTACATCGCCAACGGCATCTCGGGCGCCATCCAGCACCGGGCCGGCATGCAGACCTCGAAGACCATCGTGGCCGTCAACAAGGACCCCGAGGCCCCGATCTTCGAGCTCGCCGACTACGGCGTGGTCGGCGACCTCTTCGAGGTCCTGCCGCAGCTGACCGCCGAGGCGAAGGCCCGCAAGGCCTGATCCTCCCGCACCGCCCCCCGTACGGCCCGAGGCCCGTACGGGCCCGCACGGCACGCGAAGGGCGTGGCACCCGGTACCCCCGGGGCCACGCCCTTCGGCGTCCGTCCGCCGCCCGCCGGGGCGCGGCACCCGGTACCCCGGGAACCGCGCTCCGGCGCCCGCCGGACGCTCAGTCGGCGAACGCGGCGAGGTGCTGGGTGAAGCCGCCCTGGACGGGCGGCAGCGGGCGCGGCTCGGTGTCCGGCGAAGGCCGGGCCTCCTCCACGGGCAGCAGCCGCAGCTCCGACTGGTCGCCCTCGACCGGCTCCAGCCGCACCCGGGTGCCGACCGGCACGGTGCTGCGCAGCCCGCCGACGATGCACCAGACGTCGAAGCCCTCCGCCATCCGGATCAGTGACTTCTGGCGGACCAGCGGCGTGCGCGCCTGCTCGACCTCGCAGCGCCGGACCACGCCGGTGCCCTCGCTGGGCTCCAGCCGCAGGTCGGTGGAGCCGCAGGTGGGGCAGAGCAGCCGTTGGAAGGTCGGGTTGCCGCACCAGGCGCAGCGCTGGAAGTACAGCGTGGTGCAGCTGCTGTCGGCGTCGATGACTGAGTGGACCACGCTGTTCGTCTCCCTGCGTTCGGACTGCGCTCGGCTGCGCTGGGGCTGCGATCGGACCGGATCGTTCGGCAGAAGTTCGGCAGAAAAAAGGATAGGGAACTCAGTGCCGCCATGTGAAGGCACTGAGTTCCCTTTTTGCTGCGCGCATGCATAATGAAGGGTACTGAGTACCGTCGTGAACAGGAGTGCCGTCATGGGCCAGGACTTCGATCTCTTCCGGATCTCCGAGGAGCACCAGATGCTTCGCGAGGCGGTGCGTTCGCTGGCCGAGGCGAAGATCGCTCCGTATGCGGCGG